>NZ_QRLS01000007.1:0-32901 GCF_003472325.1 Collinsella sp. AM12-1 | reverse complement strand
GGCGGGCCCGCGCGGGGGGGGAGCCGCGCGAGGATCGCGGTGGCGAGGGCTCGGCCGACCAGGGTCAAAAGCGCCGTCGCCGGCGCCGTTCCCGCAAGCCGCGCCAGGATGGTGGCGAGGGCTCGACCCCGTCTTCGTCCGCACCACAACCGCCCGCCGGCGAATAACGCCCGCGAGCGGATTTAGCCCGCCTTGCCCCGAGCGCATCGGGGTATCATAGCGCCGAATCAACAACCCTCCCTGCGACCGAATGTAGGGAGGGTTGTGTCTTGAAGAGCCATCTGAACATATCGAGCCGTCTGCAGGGTGCCGGTGCCCTACCGTTTGCGGACGAATTGCTACCGTTTGCCGAGCGGGTGGCACGCGAGGCGCTCGAGGCATTGTCGCCAACACGATGTGCCGGCTGCGAGCGCGCCGGTGCGCTTATTTGCCAAGACTGCCTGGCCGCGCTCACGCTCATCGACCCACGTCATAGCTGTACCCGATGCGGCGCCCCGTTTGGGGATTTGCTGTGCACTGAGTGTTCGGTCGAGGGCACGTCCTCGGCAATGGCGGAGGCGCTCGACCGCTGCCTGGCGTGCGCCGTCTATGCGCATCCGCTGCCGCGCATCATTAAAGCGTACAAGGATGCGGGCGAGCGACGTCTGGCTCCGTATCTGGCGGAGCTGCTCTACGACACCGCCCTGCATGCCCAGGTCGCGGCGCCCGAACGCTACGGCGGTGTGTTGTCCGGCGCCGATGCCGTGGTGTTTGTGCCTGCGACGGCGGCGGCGTTTCGGCGACGCGGCTTCGATCACATGGAAGCAATCGCGCGCTCGTTTTGCGATCTTTCGGGTGTGCCGTTGCTGGACGCCCTGGTCAAATACGGCCACGGTGACCAGCGCGAGCTCGGTCGCGTCGAGCGCCGGGAACGTGCCCGGGGCATGTACGAGACCGTTGAGGACGTGCGGGGCCGCCGCCTGCTGCTCATCGACGATGTCATTACCACGGGTGCGACCATGGCAGCGGCTTCGGCGGAACTCAAGCGCGCCGGTGCCGCGGCCGTTGATGGCCTCGCTCTCGCACGCGTTTGGTAGGGGTGATTCGTGTGGGGGTAACAATCAAACAGCGCAACAAGCCGACAAAAGAGCAGCTAGCGGCTTCCGTGATCCTGACAGGCGCCTCGGCGTTGCGCATGATTCGAGCCGAGCGCCGGCAGATGGGCTACATCGGCTGGAAGGACCTTGAGCCCGAGGAGGAGCGCCGCGTGCTGCGCACGTCGTCGCCCTCGACCGAGGACATCTATCTTCCCGACTTGGTGCGAATTGGAGCCAAAAGCGGCGAGGTGCAAGAAGATCTGTGCTTGCTGGTGGGATCTGCGGCGCAGCGCCGCCGCATGCCTGGCGTGGGCTGGTCCGTGTGTTCCGGGTTGCCTGCCGGCTCGATTCTAGAGGTGGAACCGGGGGCGTACAGCCTATCTCCCGAGGCCCTTTGTGTTGCCGTCGCCCGCGAGGTCGGCTGTATCCAGGCGTTTGCCCTGGCCCAAGAGCTGTGCTCTAAGATTTCGCTGAGTGACCGCGGGAAGTATCTGCCTCCCTACACCTCGCCTGTTACGAATAAACTTGCAAAGGACAAGGACCAGCCAGCAGACGTGGGCTACTTTGAAGTCGAGCCGGTGCTGATGCCCGATCGTCTGGCAGATTACCTTGCGGCATGCAAGGGGAATGTGGCCAAACAGCTGCTGCGTCTGTGTCCCTATCTTTCGGAAAACCTGCTCTCGCCCATGGAGTGCATCATGCTCGCCCTGTTTTCGCTTCCGTTTTCCTATGGCGGGTTTGCCTGCGGACCTTTTAAGACCGACTACAAGATCGAGTTCGATGACCGTGCGCAGGCAATCTCGGGGATGCCCCATGCAGTTTGCGATGCATATCAGGAGGCAGCCCGGTTTGACCTGGAATACAACGGTGAGCTGGGCCATTCCTCTCGGAGGGGACGTATCCATGATGAAAAGCGCAACACGGGCTTGATTACTATGGGAATCGAGGTCGCGACGGTCAACAACGAAATGCTCTGTGACATGGAAGCGATGGAAGCGCTCGCATGGCGCATGCACCAGCGTATGCGAAAGCGGTACCGGAATCGTGTCGATGCCCGCAGGAAGAAGCAAGAGGCGTTGCTTAACACGCTGCGGGCGTGTTTTGGGCTTAAGCCGGTCTAATTCACGTCGAAAATAGGGGGTTAATCATATGCCCTGGCCAAAATATGGCAAATATGAGTACTGTCACTAAATCAGTAACAGCAAAAACAAGGAATTTAGGACTCGGAGGCGTCATAAAGTAAGAAGATAATAAACAAATGTAGAATAACTAAGCATCAGGTTGGCGACACTGAGCGCAAAATCTGTCCGAGAGGCTAAAACTGCCTGTTACTAAATTGGTGACAGTACTCATATTTGCCATTTTTTGGCCACAGCACCCTAGGAAGGGTGCCCCGGAGTTCCCCATAGGGGAGCTCCGGGCTTCACAGGGGCACGAATAGCCCACTCCGACCTGCGAAATCTGTACTCGCGATGCGAATGACGCCCCTAACCTTAAACTTTAGCTTGAACTTAGCTATAATGCGCTACGTTCCTACCAGGCTGTGGTTGCGGACGGACGAAATGCCCGTCCTAGTCCAAGACAGACGCGGTCAAAGGGATCCACGTAAGCGACCGCGTGCGCGCGGCGCGATCATGGCGCGTCCTAGATGTAAGCCGCACCGTCCGTTCTACTTTCTTTGGGGCAATACCGCCTCGCGGGCGAGCGGGCCAGTCGTGAAGGTGGCTGCGGCCTCCCGAGCAAACACCCCGGTGCGCAAGTGTGGGGTCAAATACCAGGTCAGCTGGTGGGAACAATCTGATATTCCGCGCATCGCACGGATCGTATACGACACAGAAGGCAGGGTAGTGGACATGGTGAGGGGCAGCTTGATGCACGCGGCTCGGTTAGGTGCTGGGACCGCAGCGGTCATCGCCGTTTTGGGTCTGAGCGGATGCGCGTTCAACCCGCTGTCTACGTTCACGACTCCCACGATCGACCAGATCGAGTACGAGACCGTCACGCCCACGGTGTCGGATGATGCCCTGTTCACCCCCGGTACCCTGACGGTCGCCCTCGATACTTCCGATGCGCCGCAGGCCATGCAGGGCACCGACGGCGAGCTCACGGGGTATGCGGTCGATGCCGCTCGTGCCCTCGCATGCCGCATGGGCCTCAAGGTCGCCTTTGTCGATGCGTCCTCGGCCGATTCCGTGCTCAGCGATAAAAAGGCTGACATCTTCATTGGCGACATCAAGTCTGCGGGCGGCGACATCAGCTCGCTTGGCACCTGTCTGTACGATGCCGCCGCCGTGTTTGGCAAGACCAGCGACGGAGAGTCCCCGAGCGTCTCAACCGACACGCTCAACACAGCCACCTTGGGCGTCCAGATGTCCTCCGCCTCGCAGGAGGCGCTCGCCAAGCAAAGCATCATCGCTAGTCAAAAGACCTTCTCCAACATCAATGAGTGCTTTGAGGCGCTCGAGTCGGGCGAGGTCGATTACGTGATCTGTGATTCCACGGCCGGTGGCTACCTTGCGCGTCTGATGGGCCAGATCTCCTATGTCGGCACGCTCGAGGCGCCCTCCACGCTTGGCGTCGCAGGCCTTAGCTCTAACGATGAGCTGTGCCGTGCCGTGAGCGATGCCCTCGATGGTATCACGGTCGATGGTACGCTCGAGGCAGTCCACTGCGTCTGGTACGGCCAGATGCCCTATGACCTTACCGACAAGACCGTTTCGGGGGCCAATGTGCAGGCATCCGACTCCACGTCCAACGAGACCGAGTCCTCCGATAACAACGCCCCCGATAACAACGGTGACAGCCCGTCGTCTAGCCAGGAGGGCACCATCACCGACGATGACATCAACAAGCTCAATGGCTAGTTATTGGTAGGGGTGGCGTCTGCCATACATTGAACGAGGCACTTCTTCACGGTTTCAACACGCATAGCCGGGTCTCCCTAATAGGGGAGCCCGGCTTTTCTATTTTGGTAAAAACGGCAGGTAAAAGCTGATTTCCAGGAGAAAAACTAGCTTTGCCGACGCCCTCCTATAGCGCACTTTGCCACAGAAAAGTGCGAGACTTCGGTATGCGGTATCAAGCAATCGTTATTCGGGTCTTTGGGAATCCGCGTGATTAAATGCACGGCAATGGGTACATAGCCAGTACAGTAAGTCCCCGAGGCAGATTGGAGCCACGTATGGATATCAAGGTTTCTGGACGCAAGACGACGGTAACCGATGCTCTGCGTGCGCATGTGGATGAGAAGATCGGCGAGGCGCTCAAGGTTTTCGATATCGAGCCCATGACGGTCGACGTTGTACTTCGTTATGAGAAGAACCCCTCGAACCCCAACCCGGCAATCGTCGAGGTTACGGTTCGTGCCCGCGGTTCGGTAATTCGCGTTGCCGAGCACGGTGCAGATATGTACGCCGCCATCGACCTCTCTGCCGATAAGGTCACCCGCCAGCTGCGTAAGTTCAAGACCAAGGTCGTGGACAACCGCCAGGGCGGTGCCAGCGCCGCGGATGTCGCGCCGGTCGAGCGCGTCGAGGATCTGGCCGACCTGCTGCTGCCCGAGGAGGAGGACGACCTGCTCGTCCGCGAGAAGGTTATCGACGTCACCCCGATGACTGAGGAGCAGGCGCTGGTGCAGACCGATTTGCTGGGCCACGACTTCTACGTGTTCGAGAACGCGACGACCGGTCTCATCAATGTGGTGTATCACCGTAAGAATGGTGGATATGGCATCATCAAGCCCCGCATCGAAACACTTGACGAGTAAAATACGTTAACTTGCATGAGTTAACGGTTGGCGGCCATCCCATGCGGGTGGCCGCCTTTTTACGTAAGGAGTCGCTTTGATGGACAAGGCCGCATCCGCCGGTCATTCGGACCGTTGCCGCATCGTCGTCGATACCTGCTGCGACTTTAGCCCCGAGGTCGCCGCGAACCTCGATGTCGATATCCTGGGTTTCCCCTTCATTATCGATGGCGAGGAGCGTACGGACGACATCTGGTCGAGCATGAGCCCTAAGGAGTTCTACGACCGCATGCGCGCCGGTGCCCGCGTGTCCACCTCGGCTGTGTCGCTCGGTCGCTATATCGAGTTCTTTACCGAGTGCGCCAAAGAGGGCACGCCCACGGTCTACCTGTGCTTTACCTCGGCGCTGTCGTCGAGCTACAACTCCGCGTGCCAGGCGGCAGATGCCGTGCGCGCCGAGTATCCCAACTTTGAGCTCTACGTGGTCGACAACGCTCTGCCCTGCGCGACCGGCGCGCTCTTGGCGCTCGAGGCCGTGCGCCAGCGTTCGGCGGGACTGACCGCCAAGCAGCTGGTCGACTGGGCAAACGAGGCTAAGACCTATGTCCACGGTTACTTTACGCTCGAGAGCTTTGACGCGCTGGCTGCCGGCGGCCGCATTCCGCCCGCGGCGGCACAGCTCACGGCAAAGCTCGACGTCAAACCCGAGCTGTCCTACGACCTGGCCGGCTCGCTGTCGCTGATCGGCGTCAACCGCGGTCGCAAGAAGGCGCTCAAGTCCATTCTCAAGTCGTTCCGCGAGAACTATGTGCCCGATCGCACCATGCCCATCGCCATTATGACGGCCGATGCCGAAAAGGACGGCGACTGGCTCGAAGCCGCCATCCGCAAGGAGGAGGGCTGCGCCGACGTCACGATCATTCGCAGCTCCGTGGGTCCCACCATCGGCTCGCACGTGGGCCCCGGCATGGTGGCCTGCGCGTTTTGGGGTAAGAACCGCGCCGACAAGGCGTCGCTTTCCGACCGCATCGCCCGCCGCGTGCGCGGTCAGTAGGCAAGTAACGCGGCCGTAATCGATCCCAACTCACAGCCCAAACGCTGGCACCGAGTATTCAACCTGGTAATAACACCCAACCCAAAAGGAAAGGTTTCATGGCAAACAAGCTCTCTGTCGCATTTATCGGCACCGGAATCATGGGTGCCCCCATCGCCGGCCACATTCTGGACGCCGGCTATCCCGTCACGGCCAACAACCGCACTAAGTCCAAGGCGGCGGCGCTTATCGAGCACGGCGCAGTCTGGGCCGATACGCCGGCGGATGCCGTGGCGAACGCCGACGTCGTCTTTACCATGGTGGGTTATCCCTCCGAGGTCGAGGAGCTCTACCTGGCGGGCGACGGCCTGCTCGCGTGCACCAAGCCGGGCGCGGTCTTGATCGACCTCACCACGAGCTCGCCCGAGCTCGCCCGTGACATTGCCGAGGCCGCCCAGGTTTCTGGTCGCATGGCGTTTGACTGCCCCGTCACCGGCGGCGAGTCGGGCGCTATCGCCGGTACGCTCACGGCTATCGTGGGCGCTACCGAGAACGACATCGCGCCGGTCCGCGACATCCTTGCCACCTTTGCGGCCAACATCTGCTGCTTCGACGGCGCCGGCAAGGGCCAGGCTGCCAAGCTCGCCAACCAGGTGTCGCTGGGCGCCTGCATGGTCGGCATGGCAGACGCCATGGCATTTGCCGAGCTGAGCGGCCTTGACCTGGAGAAGACCCGCCAGATGATTCTGGGCGGCACCGGCAAGTCCGGCGCCATGGAGAGCCTGGCCCCCAAGGCGCTCGACGGCGACTACAAGCCCGGCTTTATGGTCGAGCATTTCATTAAGGACCTGCGCTTGGCGCTCGCCTATGCCGACGACCGCGAGCTTGCGCTGCCCGGCGCCGACGTGGCCTTTACGCTCTACGACATGCTCGACGCCATCGGTGGCGCCAAGTTGGGCACCCAGGCCATCACGGTCCTCTATAAGGAGGAGGCCGACGCCATCGCCGCCGGTCTGGACTGGTCGAAGTATCGTCCCGAGGAACACGGTGCTCACGAGGAAGGCTGCGGTTGCGGCGAGCATGGTGACGACCACGAGTGCGGTTGCGGACACCACCACGGCGAGGACCACGAGTGCTGCGGCGGCCATGCCCATGACGACGGTCACGAGTGCTGCTGCGGCCACCATCACGGGGAGTAGCGCCCATGAGCTGGACGTTCGTGGTGCTTGCGCTGGTGCTCTTTCTCTTTGCGATATACATCGGCTTTCTGTGCGGCCAGTGGGCGTGCGAAAAGCGCGTCATCACCAAGCGCGACTACTGGATCGCCAACTTTGCGGGGGCGGCGGCAGTCGTCCTGCTGACCTGGGTGTTCTCGCTGTTCCCGCTGGTGCAGTTTGCGCCGATCGGCTGGCTCGGCGGCTTTATCGCCGGCCTTAAGATGAGCTTTGGCGAGTCCGTCGGCCCGTGGCGCAAGCACGACGAGGTCTTTAACGTCAACAAGGCTCACCGCGCCGCCGCCGACGCGGGCGATGCCGAGGAACGCCGCCGTGCACGTCGCAATGGCGCGGCCGACCGACAGCTCATCTCGGTCACCGATGACAGCAAGGGTGCTGGCAAGCATGCTAAGAAATAGTAAGAAGAGGTAACTATGGCAGAAAATAAAGACGAACAGCTCACCGACGAGGAGCTGGCACAGCTCCAGCTGGCAGAGGAGAACGAGAACGCCGTCGACCGCCTGGTCCAGGAGCTCGGCTGCCCCACGCGCCGCATCCGCCAGTTTGCCGCCCGCGTGCTGCACCTGCTTGCCGAGCGCGATCCGCAGCGCGTCGTGCCCTGCGTGCCCGCGCTGATCGAGGCGCTCGACCGCCCCGAGGCGCAGACCCGCTGGGAGGCCCTCGATGCCCTGACGGCGCTCGCCACCACCTGCCCCGAGCAGCTGGGCGATGCCTTTGAGGGCGCCGAGACCGCACTGTTCGACGAGATCTCCTCCACGCTGCGCTATGCCGCCTTCCGCCTGCTGTGCGTGTGGGGTGCCACGAGTGTCGAGCGTTCGCGCGAGGCTTGGCCCATCCTGGACGAGGCCATCCAGTGCTACCACGGCGACCTTGAGTATCGCGACATGCTCGGTTGCCTGTACGAGTTTTGCCAGGGCGAGATCGACGACGAGGTTGCCGAGAAGCTTGCGCTGCGCCTTAAGTTCGATGCCGAGAACGGCAAGGGCAGCTATCTCAAGGCCCGTTCGAGCGAGATTTGCGAAATGCTTGTTAAACGTTTTGGCCTGGATCTCTCCAAAAAGAAGAAGCGTGCTAGCGTTAAAAAATCTGACGACGCCGAAGACGAGGAGTAACAGATTATGGCGCACGATGTAGTCCTGATTCCCGGTGACGGTATCGGTCCCGAGATTACGCAGGCCATGCGCCGCGTGGTCGAGGCCACCGGTGTCCAGATCAATTGGAATGTCCAGGAGGCCGGCGCCGGCGTCATGGACGAGTTTGGCACGCCGCTGCCCCAGCATGTGCTCGATGCGGTCGCCGAGACCAAGGTTGCCATCAAGGGCCCCATCACCACGCCGGTCGGCACGGGTTTCCGCAGCGTTAACGTCGCCCTGCGCAAGCACTTCGACCTGTACGCCTGCGTGCGCCCCTGCCTGTCGCAGCCGGGCGACGGCTCGCGCTTCCGTGACGTCGACCTGGTCATCGTGCGCGAGAACACCGAGGACCTCTACGCCGGCATCGAGTTTGATGAGGGCGCTGCCGAGGTCGAGGAGCTCTCACAGCTCGTCGAGCGTTCGGGCCAAAAGACCTTCGCCGCCGATTCCGCCATCTCGATCAAGCCGATCTCCATCGCCAAGAGCCGTCGCATTGTGGAGTATGCCTTTGAGTACGCCCGCCGCTGCGGCCGCAAAAAGGTGACGGCCGTGCACAAGGCCAACATCATGAAGGCGACCGACGGCCTGTTCCTGCGCGTGGCGCGCAAGGTGGCCGCCAGCTATCCCGATATCGAGTTCAACGACAAGATCGTCGACGCCACCTGCATGGGCCTGGTCCAAAACCCCAATGACTTCGATGTCCTGGTGCTGCCCAACCTGTACGGCGACATCGTGAGCGACCTGTGCGCCGGCCTGGTGGGCGGTCTGGGCATGGCACCCGGCTCCAACATCGGTGCCGATTGCGCCATCTTTGAGGCAACCCACGGCTCCGCGCCCGATATCGCGGGCCAGGATATCGCCAACCCCACGGCCGAGATTCTGTCTGCTGCGATGATGCTTGATCACCTGGGCGAGAACGACGCCGCCAATCGCATCCGCGCCGCCGTCTCTGCCACGCTCGACGAGGGCGAGCAGGTTACCGGTGACGTGCGTCGTGCCCAGACTGGCTCCGTTAAGGGCGCCGTGGGCACGCAGGCCTTTGCCGATGCCGTTATCGCGCATCTGGCCTAAGACATGCGGGCTGCAAACGCCTAAATAGTACTTAAGTGTTTGCGTATAACCTAAGAATCAATACGCCCGGCGCTCCGTCGGGCGTATTCTATGAGGGACTATGTTTCCTAACAAGGAGTAACTGATATGGGTCTGATTCAAAAGAAGGACGAAAAGGACGAGATCGACGGCATCCAGATCATCGAGCGCGGCGAAGGCCCCAATGGTGACGAGGACGAGAAGATCGACCTGGTTGCCGGTACGTCTGCCGAGCACATTGCAGCTGGCACGACGGCCGAGGAGGAGGATGCTCGCCTGGAGGCAAAGATCGCCGCGGACGCCGCCGACGAGAACCTCATGCCCGAGGAGCAGGACGAGGACGACTCCGATGCGGACGACCATGCATCCAAGCACAAGAAGACGATGATCGCCGCCTTTGTGGTCGCCATCGTGATTGCTGCGGTGGTCGGCTTCTTTATCGGCAACGGTGGTTTTGGCGGCAAGGGTGTCGGCTCGTCGACCCTGACCGAGGACCAGCTCGATTCGACCGTGGCAAGCTATAGCTACAACGGCAAGAAGAGCGGTATCACCGCGCGCGAGGCTATCGAGAGCCAGTACAGCCTCGACACCGTCAAGGATAGCGATGGCAACTACACCGCTCCGTCTGCCGACGTTATCCTGTCCTACGTGCGCAACAAGATCCTGCTGGACGCTGCCGAGGACGAGGGCATTACCGTTTCTTCCAAGGAAATGAAGCAGTACGCCGAGGATTCCATCGGCACCTCCGACTACAAGACCATGGCCACGCAGTACGGGGTGTCCAAGGACCAGGCCAAGCAGATCGTCCGCCAGTCCGCGACGCTGCAGAAGCTCTACAAGAAGAAGGTCGGCGACAGCTCCGCAAGCATGCCAACCGCCCCGACCGAGCCTACTGACGGCAACGAGGAGACCGCGAGCAAGGACTACGCCGACTACATCATCAACCTTGCCGGCGACGAGTGGGATAGCGAGAAGGGCACTTGGAAGGACGCCGACAGCACCTACGCTAAGGCGTTCGCCGACGATGCCTTTACTGCCGATAGCGCAACCTATAAGCAGGCCATGACCGCCTATTACACCGCCTACCAGCAGTATTCTTCGCAGGCCTCGAGCGCCAGCTCCAAGTGGACCGAGTATGCTAACGGCCTCTACGCCAAGGCCAACATCAGCATCTACGGCCTGTTTGCGTAAGGTTTGCCTGAGCTTTCGAGCGCGAAGTCGAAATATCTGATTGAGCCCGCTAGAACGCATCGTTCTGGCGGGCTTTTTGCGTTGAGGGCGTGATTGGCGGCTTAATTATGGCTATTCATCTTTAAGCCCAAAGAGGCTATCGGCTTCATCGTCAGGTATGTATTCCAGAACATCGCCCGGTTGGCAGTCGAGTGCCCGGCATATCGCGTCAAGAGTTGAAAAGCGCACGGCAGAAACCTTGCCCGTCTTGATACGCGACATATTGACCTGGGAGATACCCACGCGTTCCGCAAGCTCTTTGGATGAAATCTTGCGTTCGGCAAGCATGCGGTCGAGCCGCAGAATAATCATGGATTCCCCCTAGAGCAACTCGTCATCTTGTTTTTGCAGGATACACCCGTACTGGAAGACGCTGGCAATCAGGCTAATAATCAGGCCTGCAAAGACCATAGAGAGGTCGAGGTGCTGGCCACCAAGCGCATCCGTAAAGTTGCCGCCAAATCCTGAGAGTATCAGCCCCGTGACTATGGCACCAAGAAGCTTCACAGCAACGCCGCCAATAAGGAACAAATGTCCTATTTGACGTAGTATGCGAATGCATTCGAGGTCAAAGGGCCTGCCCGCCTTTTCAATGGCGGAGAAAAACCTGTATGCGCTTAGCGCGATGGCAAGCGCGAGGCATGCCATCATGCCGCTCCCTATGGCAGTATGACCGTCGTGCGCGACAAGCATAAGAGGAGTCTGTTCATTGGTGCCGACGAGAGCGAGAATTGGCCCTTCGCTAGCCTCAAGCTCTACGGATTGGAGACAGAACCCTTGGGAGAGGCTAGGCAATATGAGTAGATCGTAGATTGCAATGACTGCGAGGAGTCCCAGAGCGAGCGCCACGATGGTGCAGATTGTGCCCCATTTGCAGTAGCGAGTGAGCTTCCTCAGATTGGCTATTGCCTGTTCACGGTTGATGGCTTCATTCGATTTGGATACGTTCCAGCGGATCATAGCTCCTCCAACCAATGTCTTGGATGATACTTGTATCCTATATCATATTTAATGATAACCGATAAACAATTACAGATTAGAGTAAGTAATATATGAGAGACGAATTGCGAGAGCTTATGGCACATTCAGGGAGTGGGAGTTTGGCGCGCGGGGGATGGACGAGTATCGAAATATCCTGCAACCGCGCAAGTGCTTCATCGGGTCTCTCTAATTCATATGGGAAAACGGCCGTAAACGATTGCAAATAACCGGTGAACGGTCGAAAACTACCGTTCACCGATAATATCGAAACTGGTTCTAACTGGTATTAAGTCAAAAAGACCAATTCACAAATCTTCACAATGACCTGCAATTTTTCTACACGCCATTTTTAGCCACCCTGCGTTGTTTAGACACGAAAAAAGTTCCGATCTTTCGTCAAATCATTTCGAAACGGTTTCAAAACCGCAGGTAGAAGTGTTAATGAGCGGTAAACGGTCGATTTTTCACCGTGAACGGTGCAAAAACGTTTTACTGTATGAATCAACGAAAGCAACCTCTTCTGTGGTGATATAGTGACAACAACACGTCACGTGGTTACTACCAGTTGAGAGACCACTGGTTCTCAAAGAACGCTTTCCAAGAAGCTTTAAGGGCGATTGCCCGTTGGCTTCCGAACATCATCGGACTCAGATCGTACACACCTTCGGAAGGGAAATTTGAATGGTTGGCTTTATTCTTACCGGTCATGGACAGTTCGCACCCGGCCTCGCAAGCGCTATCGCTATGGTCGCTGGCGACCAGCCCGCTTTTACCGTCGTTCCTTTTGAGGGCGACCAGGCTGCTTCCTACGGTGAGGATCTCCGCGCCGCTATCACCGCCATGCGTGAGGAGTGCGATGGCGTGCTCGTCTTTACCGACCTGCTCGGTGGTACCCCGTTTAACCAGTCGATGATGATTGCCCAGGATGTCGACAATGTCGAGGTTCTGACTGGCACTAACCTCCCCATGGTTATTGAGCTTCTGTTCCTCCGCGGCAATGCCACGCTCGCCGAGCTCGGCGAACAGGCCGTGACCGTTGGCCAGACGGGTGTCACCGCCCAGACGGTCGCGTCCGTTGCCGGCTCCGACGAAGAGGATATCTTCGGCGACGAGGACGGCATCTAATGGCCGATTTCGGAGCCAGCGTCCTGAGCTCCTCGGTTGCCCTTTTAGGCCTGCTTGTCATTATGGGCTTGATTTACACCATCTGGTCGCAAATCAACATGAAGAAGAAGCAGAAGTACTTTAAGGAGCTGCACACGGAGCTCAAGCCGGGTCAGGAGGTCCTTTTCGCCGGCGGTATCTACGGAACCGTCAAGGGCATCGAAGGCGAAAAGGTCCAGATCAAAGTCCGATCCGGAGCCGTCGTAGATGTTTCGCGTTACGCGATTCAGGAGATCAAGTAACTGTCGTCAGCAAATAACGAAAGGAAGCTGATCAACATGGCAGAACCCAACATTCTTCTTACCCGCATCGATAACCGACTGGTCCATGGTCAGGTTGCCACCCAGTGGAACTCCACTCTGGGCTCCAACCTCATCCTCGTCGCTAACGACGACGTGTCGACCAACACCATGCGCCAGAACCTCATGAAGATGGCCGCTCCCACCGGCGTCGCTACGCGTTTCTTCTCCCTGCAGAAGACCATCGACGTCATCGGCAAGGCGAGCCCGCGCCAGAAGATCTTCATCGTGGCCGAAACACCGGAAGACGTGCTTACGCTCGTCAAGGGCGGTGTGCCTATAAAGAAGGTAAACATCGGCAACATGCACATGTCGGAAGGAAAGCGCCAAGTCGCCACCTCCGTCGCAGTTAACGACGAGGATGTCGCTGCGTTTAAAGAGCTGCAGGAATTGGGGGTGGAGTTGGAGATCAGGCGCGTTCCGAGCACGCCTGTTGAGGACACGAGCAAGCTCTTCTCGTAATCCTCGTGATCCACGTTGTCAGGAGTGAAACCCTGACATTCTGTACGTGAAATCCAAAGTGCGTACATACATTTTGAAAGGAGGAGCAAGATGGAATACACGATCTTCCAGGTCGCTCTGGTCTTCATCGTCACGTTCGTCGCGGCAATCGACCAGTTTAACTTCCTCGAGTCTCTCTATCAGCCCATCGTCACCGGCGCCGTCATCGGTCTTATCCTTGGCGACCTCAACACCGGTCTTCTCGTGGGTGGTACTTATCAGCTCATGACGATCGGCAACATGCCGATCGGAGGTGCTCAGCCGCCTAACGCCGTCATCGGCGGCATCATGGCAGCCATTCTCGCTATCGCTACGGGCCTCGAGCCCAACGCGGCAGTCGGCCTTGCCATTCCGTTCGCTCTGCTTGGTCAGCTCGGCGTTACCCTGGTCTTCACGCTTATGTCGCCGCTCATGTCCTCTGCGGACAACATGGCTCACAACGCTGACACCAAGGGTATCGAGCGTCTGAACTACTTCGCCATGGCTCTGCTCGGCCTGATCTTCGCCGTCGTCGTCACCCTGTTCTTCATCGCTGGCGCCACCATCGGTCAGACCATCGCTTCCGCCATCCCGACTTGGCTGCAGACCGGTCTCTCCGCTGCAGGCGGCATGATGCGCTTCGTCGGCTTCGCCGTCCTGCTCAAGGTTATGATGAACCGCGATATGTGGGGCTTCTTCCTCATGGGCTTTGGCCTCGCGCTCATCACCGTTGCCAACGATTCTCTGGCAACCCCTGCTCTGCTCATCCTCGCTCTCATCGGCTTCGGCATCGCTTTCTGGGACTTCCAGCAGCAGACCGAGCTGAAGGGTGCAGCTGTTTCTGACGGAGGTGACTTCGAAGATGGCATCTAATGAGTATGTGATCCCGGAGCACTACGAGGATCTCACTCCTGCTCCGCAGCTCGACCAGAAGACCCTCAACAAGATGGCTTGGCGCTCCTGCTTCCTGCAGGCATCGTTCAACTACGAGCGCATGCAGGCCGCTGGCTGGCTCTACTCCATCATCCCCGGTCTGGAGAAGATCCACACCAACAAGAACGACCTCGCGGCTTCCATGAGCCACAACCTGGAGTTCTTCAACACCCACCCGTTCCTCGTCACCTTTGTTATGGGTATCGTGCTTTCGCTCGAGCAGAACAAGGTTGACATCCCCACGATCCGCGCCGTCCGCGTCGCCGCAATGGGCCCGCTCGGTGGTATCGGTGACGCCCTGTTCTGGCTGACGCTCGTGCCTATCACGGCCGGCATCACCTCCAACATGGCCATCAACGGCAACGCCGCTGCGCCGATCATCTTCCTGGTGATCTTCAACGTCGTCCAGTTCGCTCTGCGCTTCTGGCTCATGAACTGGTCCTACAAGCTTGGCACCAGCGCTATTGACGCTCTGACTGCCAACATGCAGGCTTTCACGCGTGCCGCTTCCATCATGGGCGTCTTCGTCGTCGGTTGCCTGGTCGTCACCATGGGTGGCACCCAGATCAACCTCCAGATCCCCAACGGCACCACCCGTGGCCTCTCCGCTACTACCGTGATCGTCTCCGAGAAGGAGGCCGAGAACTTCACCGGTATGGAGGGCATCGATACCGAGACCGCTGAGGCCGGTACCATCGCCATGACCGATGAGGACGGCAACGCCCTCACCGCTTCCGATGCCGACGGCAACGCTGTCGAGTGCGGCGTCACCGATCTGGGCAACGGCATGGAGTCCGTTACCTACGGCACCGTCACCGAGGATCCGGTCAACTTCTCCGTTGCCGACACCCTCAACACCATCGTCCCGAAGCTCGTCCCGCTTATGCTTACGCTGCTGCTTTACTACATGTTCGCTAAGCACAGCTGGACCCCGACCAAGGGCATTCTGCTGCTCTTCGTCCTGGGCATCCTGGGCGCTGGCCCGCTTGGTCTCTGGCCGAGCATCTGGTAAGGCTCTAGCTTGAGGGGTGTGTCCCTACGCGGCTCACACCCCGACCCCTTAAGCCATGTGTATGTTAAAAGCCGCGTGCTCGAAAGAGCGCGCGGCTTTTGTTTTCTTGATGATTCGGGTGTTGCGGACTGATAATGCTTAACACCCTAGGTAGTTAGCCGAATTCGAGCAAAAGGGAGGATAGGATGGCGATCGGAGCGCGTAAGCAACCGCTGTACGATCAGCTGGTCGATATTCTGACCGAAAAGATTGACCATGAATATCGCGCCGGTGACATGATTCCTTCCGAGCGCGAACTTTCGGAGCGCTATGGTCTCTCGCGCACTACGGTACGCCTGGCTCTGCAGGAACTGGAGCGTTTAGGACTGGTGGTTCGGCAGCACGGTCGCGGTACCTTTGTGACCGACCGTTCGGCAAAGGCAACCAATCTTATGCAGTCCTACAGCTTTACCGAGCAGATGCGCGCTATGGGTCGCGACCCTGAGACCACGATTCTCGATTTTTGCGAGATGGAGGCCGGTAAGAATCTGGCCGAGCATATGGGATTACGTATCGGTGATCGCATTTTTAAGCTCAAGCGCCTTCGTTCTGCCGACAACATGCCCATGATGGTCGAACGCAGCTATCTACCGGTTCGTCAATTTCTGTCCTTAAAACGACCGCTGCTGGAGCGTAAGCCGCTTTACGATGTGATTGAGCAAGACTTTCAGCAAAAGATACGCGTGGCCGAAGAGGAGTTCTATGCGAGCATAGCCCGTCCCACCGATGCCCACCTTTTGGGAATTGTCGAGGGCTCGCCTGTGCTCGATTTGGTCAGGACTACGTATAACGAGTCAAACGAGGTTGTGGAGTATACACTCTCGGTTGCTCGTGCCGATCAGTTTAAATACAAGGTTTACCACCAGCGTAGCAACTAGTGTCCGCATCGTTTCCATATGGTGATTCTTTGCATTTAACTGGTTACTACCAGATAACCAACCGAAGTGTATAATTGCACGTCAGAGGATTACTTCTAGAGAGAGGTATTAGAAATGTTCGAGAAGAGTGTCGAGGAGCTCACCGAGCTCGGCGCCCAGATCACCACGGCCGAGATTGCTCAGCAGCCCGAGCTTTGGCGTGATACGCTCAACATCTATCGCGAGAACAAGGAGGCCATCGAGGCCTTCCTGGCCGAGGCTCGCGCTATGGGCGAGGGCCGTCTGTCCGTTGTCTTTACCGGTGCCGGTACGTCCGACTACGTTGGCGATACCTGCGCCCCGTACCTGCGTCACGCTGGCAACACTGATCTCTACGACTTTAAGCCCATCGCCACGACCGACATCGTGAGCGCACCGCGCGACTTCCTGCGCGCCGAGGATCCCACGCTCGTGGTTTCCTTTGCCCGCTCCGGCAACAGCCCCGAGAGCCTTGCCGCAGTTGCCGTTGCTAAGGAGCTCGTCCACAACGTCAAGTTCCTCAACATCACCTGCGCTCCCGAGGGCAAGCTCGCCGTCGAGTCCGCTGATGACCCCAATGCGCTGACGCTGCTCATTCCGCGCGCCAACGACAAGGGCTTCGCCATGACCGGTTCTTACACCTGCATGACCCTGCTCTCCACCCTTATTTTCGACACTGCCTCTGACGAGCAGAAGGCCGAGTGGGTCGAGACCATCGCCAAGATGGGCGAGGAGGTTATCGCTCGCGAGTCCGAGGTTGCCGATTACCTCGCTGGCGACTTCAATCGCGTGACCTACCTGGGCTCCGGCTCCTTTGGCGGCCTTGCCCAGGAGAGCCAGCTTAAGATTCTCGAGCTTGCTCACGGTCTGGTCGCTACTTCCTACGACACCTCCATGGGCTATCGTCACGGACCTAAGTCCTTCGTCGACGATAAGACGCTCGTCTTCGTGTTCGTCAACAACGACGCCTACACCCGTCAGTACGACATCGACATCCTCAACGAGATCGGTGGCGACAAGATCGCTCAGCACACCGTTGCCGTTCAGCAGGATGGCGCTACCGTCTACGAGGGCGAGTCCTTTACCTTTAAGGGCTACGAGGCGCTTCCCGAGGGCTACCTTGCCCTGCCGTTCGTGATGTTTGCCCAGGCTATCAGCCTGCTCAACTCCGTGCGCGTGGGCAACACGCCCGATACACCGAGCCCCACCGGCACGGTCAACCGCGTGGTCAAGGGCGTGACGATTCACCCCTTCACCGCTTAATCGCGTCCCCCTGTAAGGGCGCCCGTCCGCTCATAACGGCGGGCGGGCGCTTTTTGTTTTTACATGGACCGGGTATAAGCATCACCACAGTCAACTGCTTTAGAAGCAAGGAGTGCATATGAGCACGTACGCAATTAAGGCTGACAAGTTCTTCTTGCCGGCAGGCCCGCAACTGGGCGGCTATCTTATGGTCGAGGATGGCGTCTTTGGCGCTTGGCAGGTCGACGAGCCCTCTTGCGAGATTAAGGACTACACGGGATCGTGGGTCGCACCGGGTATGGTCGATACTCACATCCATGGCTTCTACAACCACTCAACTACCGATAACGATCCCGAAGGCATCGATATCAGCTCGACCGAGCTTGCCCGTCGCGGTACCACCAGCTGGCTGCCCACGACGTTCACCGATGGCGTTGAGCAGATCAAGGACGCCTGCGCCGCTATCGCCCAGGCGGACGAGGGTCGCGGCCCCGACTTCTGCGGTGCTCGCATTCAGGGCATCTACCTGGAGGGCCCCTTCTTTACCATGAAGCACGTGGGCGCGCAGAACCCCGCTTACCTGATCGATCCCTCCGAGGAGGTCTTCGACCAGTGGCAGGAGGCTGCTGGCGGTCGCATCGTTAAGAGCGCTATGGCCGCTGAGCGCGATGGCGCTGCCACCTATGCTGCCGCCCTCAACGCGAAGGGCGTCGTGACCAGCATCGGTCACTCCGACGCCACCTACGATGAGTGCATCGCCGCCATCAACGCCGGTGCCAGCTGCTTTACGCATACCTATAACGGCCAGCGCGGGCTGCATCACCGTGAGCCCGGTGTCGTGGGTGCTGCCATGTCCACGCCCGAGACCTACGCTGAGATCATCTGTGACGGCAAGCACGTAAACCCTGCCGCCATCAAGGCGCTGCTGCAGGCCAAGGGCTGGCAGCACACGGTCCTCATCACCGACTGCCTGGGTTGCGGCGGCATGCCCGAGGGCAGCTACACCAGTGGTGGCATGGACGTCATCATGAAGGACAACCTGTGCTGGCTCGCCGACGGCAAGAGCATTGCCGGCTCGGTGCTCACGCTTGCCCAGGGCGTCAAGAACATCGTCGACTGGGGCATCGCCAGCGCCGATATCGCCATTCGCATGGCAACCGAGGTGCCGGCACGCTCCGCGCACATCGAGGACAAGTGCGGCAGCATCATGCCGGGTCGCGACGCCGACTTTGTCGTGTTCGACCACGAGCTCACCCTCGTCGAGACGTATGTTGGCGGCCAGAGCGTCGGCAACGCCTTTACCGAGTAACGATAGAAAAAGACGGCGGGCCCGAATCTGCTCGGACCCGCCGTATGGGTTAAACGCTCAAAAGCACCTTTACAGTTACAGCTTGTTAGCGATCTTCTTTGCCGTGCGCTTAACGCCGGCCACCAGGCCTCCTGCAGGATGCTCCTTTTCGTAGGCTAGACGCTTCTCGCGCTTGGCATACTCTTCGACGATGATGTCGCCATACTCGTCTTCGATCTTGTCGAAGAAGTCGACGGCGCCCTTAATTTCCTCAGCGTTCGGGTGTCCCTTTTGGACACCGCCGGTGAGCTTGAACGGCCCCCACGTATCAAAACCGGGGCAGCCGTAGACACCCATAAAGATGGCCTGCCTCATGCGGCAGATGCCATCGATATCCTTGCCGTACCACTTGTTTTTGCCACCGTAGGTCATAAGGCCAAACACCTTGTCCTGCGGCTGCAGCACGTTCGTGAGCACGCGCGCCATATCTTTGTCGATCTCGGAGTAATAGATGCCCGTGGCGACACCGATCAGATGATATTCGTGCAGGTTGGGATACTCGTTTTTGCCGAGCGCCTTGACGTCGAGGGTATCGATTTCGGGGTGCGCCTCGACGATGGCGTCCACGAGCTTTTTCGTATTGCCGTGGTGGCGTGAGGCATAAAGGATGATGGTTCGCATAAGAAGGCCTTTCAGCTGTAATTGCATCAATGTCTGTATGGTACCCCGTTGCATGGCTGGGATACCGGACGCATCGATGAACGTGCGGGTTTGTCCTTTGGTCAGGGCCGAGACGGGTTCTTGCGAGCAAAAAGCAGTTGTTCGAAAGGATGGACAATGGAATACGCTCTCTCCAACGATTCGATTTCTATCAAGGTCTCCACGGCCGGCGGCTCGTTTACCTCGATTGAGGCTGGAGGTCGCGAGTACCTGTGGCAGGGTGATCCCGCCGTGTGGTCCGGCCAGGCACCGATTTGCTTCCCGATTTGCGGAGGCCTGCGTGATGGTAGCGCCATGACGTTTGCCGGGCATCATGTGAAGCTCGCTCGCCACGGGTTTGCGCGCAAACAGGAGTGGAAGCTGCTGAGCCAGAGTGAGAACGAGCTGGCGATGTGCCTGGCTTCGGAGGATAACGCCGCGTTGCTGAGCGATTATCCGTATCCGTTTAAGCTTGTCGCCCGCTATACGCTCGAGGACGCCGCCGTGCGTGTCTCCTATGAGGTGACCAATGAAGGCACCGAGGACATGCCGTTCTTTATTGGCGGTCATCCCGGCTTTAGGTGCCCGCTCGATGAGGGCGAGGCCTATACGGACTACGAGCTGCGCTTTGAGAAGGACGAGGCTGCGGAGCTCTGCACCGCCGTTCCTTCGACTGGCTTGATTGATGTGGCAAACCGCTCCAAGAACCCCATGGTGGGGAAGACGTTGCCCCTGTCGCACGAGCTCTTCGATTTTGCGGAGACCATCTTTGACGTACTCGAGAGTCGTCAGGTCACGCTTTCCAAAAAGGGCGAGGACAAGGGCGTTCGCCTGAGCTTCGAGGGCTTTCCGTACCTCATCGTGTGGAGTAAGCCCGAGGGCGATTTTGTGGCAGTTGAGCCCTGGGGCGGCCTTTCGACCTGCTCCGATGAGGATGACGTGCTTGAGCATAAGCGCGGCTGCCTTGTCGCCAAGCCCAAGGAGACCGTCGTTCGCTCGTTCACGATTGAAATTCTGTAATTCCGTTTTGTCGACTCGTATTGCGAGGCACAAGGAGCCTGCGAGATAAGGAGCTAAAAATGATCCTCACCGTTACGATGAACCCGTCTGTCGATACGCGCTATCAGCTCGATGAGCTTGTTATCGACGACGTCAACCGTGTGACGCCCGAAAAGACCGCCGGCGGCAAGGGCCTCAACGTGGCCCGTGTGCTGGGTCAGCTGGGCGACGACGTCGTGGCAACCGGTCTGCTCGGCGGCCACATGGGCGCTTACATGGCTGAGCTCATGGACGCCAACGGTATTAACAACGACTTTGTGCCCATCAAGGGCGAGACCCGCATCTGCCTCAATATCCTTCATGCCGGCAACCAGACCGAGCTGCTCGAGAGCGGCCCGACAATTGTCCCCGAGGAGCTCGATGCCTTTACCGCCAAGTTTACCGAGCTTGCGAGCAAGGCCGTCGTCGTCACCATCTCGGGTTCGCTGCCCCGCGGTGTCGAGGCAGACTACTATGCCAAGATCACGGGCATTGCCGAGAACGCCGGTGCCAAGGTGTTGCTCGATACCTCGGGTGCTTCGCTCGAGGCCGCCCTTAAGTCCGAAATTAAGCCCGAGCTGGTCAAGCCTAACCTGACCGAGATCAACGGCCTTTTGGGTACGAGCTTTACCACCGACGATGTGGACGAGCTCCGCGCCGCGCTCGCCTCTGATGCCCGCTTCTCCGATATCCCCTGGGTCGTCGTGTCCATGGGCGCTGCCGGCTCCGTTGGCTTCCACAATGGCCGTGCGTTCCGCGCAAAGACGCCCGATATCCCTGCCGTTAACGCTACGGGCTCTGGTGACTCCACTATCGCTGGCTTCGCGCATGCCATTGCTGCTGGCGCGGACGACGAGACGGTGCTGCGTACCGCCAACACCTGCGGCAAGCTCAATGCCATGGATCCCATGACCGGCCATCTGGTCATGGACCGTTGGGACGAGGTCTACAACGGCGTTGTCGTGACCGAGCTGTAAAAGCCTGGGCGTCGGCCCCGGCATTGCTTGCTAGCTCATGTCGACGACAAGTGCGGTAGCATTATGCTGGGGCGCGACGCCGAGTTTGTCGTGTTCAATCCCGACCTTACCCTGGTCGAGGCGTATGTGGGTGGCAACAGCGTCGGTAACGCGTTTGCCGAGTAGCCGCCAAAGAAGCGATCCGAGAGGGGATTTAGATGATTTACGGTGCATTGGGCGATATCGAGGAGTACCGCGGAATGCTCAAGGGCCTCGACGTGCTGATCGACTGGCTCGAGGAGAACGACCCGGCAGAGCTCGAGGTCGGCAGCCATCCGATTCTGGGCGACAAGGTCTATGCGAACGTCATGGCTCCCACGACGCGTCCCGAGGCCGAGGCTCACTATGAGACGCATCAGCGCTATCACGACCTGCAGATCGATGTCGAGGGTCGCGAGGCCTTTAAGGTCGCCACGGGCAGCCTGACGCTGGTTCAGGAGTTTGACGAGAAGGACGACTACGATCTGGTCGATTCCGACGCTTCGATCGCCAGCGATCTTGCCGACGACAAGTTTGCGCTGTTCGTTGCCGGCGAGCCTCACATGCCCACGCTCGAGTTCCCGGGCGATGGCGCACAACCGATCAAGAAGATTTGCTTTAAGCTGCTTGCAGATGCTTACTGGGAGGAGTAGCGCGCTGCTCGACTGAGCTGCTCGTCTGATGGCGTGATTCCCCTAGGGAAATCACGCTAGGACCCCGCCAAACGTGTTTTCCCTAAGGGGATCACGCTTGGCGGGGTTTTCGGTTTTTGAATAGGGGAGATGTTTATTTGCGAAGAACATCGGCTAGCCGCAGGATTGAAATCATCGACCGATAAGTGAGTTCCACCTTTTCGCCCGCAAGCAGTCGTTTCGATTGAATCTCATCCAGCCCCACAAGCCGAGAGAACAATGTACTGCTCATCGTGCCCTCGTCAATTGATTCCCTTATGGTCTTCAAAACGTCCGTATCATGAAGCGATGCCGAGCTGTAGGGGGCAACACGAGCGGAACTCTCAATTAACGACGAGACAAAAGGATGGAGATGCTTTGGACATAGTCCATCAAACACCACATCCCCATTGTCGTTCGAGCCGACCAGGCGCCAAGTATAATGATCGACCCAGTCATCTCCGTCATATATGGCGTCCATGAGCAACTTCCCGTCTAGAGAGAGAAATCTATTTGGACATCGGGGCGCAAGACCGCAATCCATATCGGGCCTGCAGCAGCTCCAACCCAACGCACCACATAGGTTCCCTTTCGTACATGTGTATCAATCTGCCCCGAAATGCCGGTGAATGCAATTCCAGACCCGTTTGTCGGATAGCAATCGACGTATTTTTGTTTTCCGCTCACAACCTTGTATAGATAAATCGTTCCAGCAAAAGAGAAGGGATCGTTCGCAATTTTGTCCGGAAGAACTTGCTACCTCAAAATCCCGCTACCAATATGGTCAAGCTTGACCGTACCGCCGTCCCCCTCAAAAGTGGCAAGGGGATTTACCCCAGACTGAGAGTCGGCATCGCCCTCCTTAGCAGTTATCAGCAGGCTGCCCGTATAAGACTGCTGAGGCTCACCTTCAGGACAGGCAGCCTCGGCCCAAGAAGGGCCACTCAGGCAGAACAGTCCGAGCAGCATCAATACCAACAAAAGAAAACCCTTAGTTCTTTTCATCTATATCCCCAATGTCTCTCGACATTTGTATATTGTGACTATTTTAGATCTATATGGCCAATTCGAGCCCTCACCATGGCAATTGTTGCAGCTGGGTTTCTTTTCATTAAGATTTCACTTTGGTAAATCCCCGCCCCTAAGCATTAAACCCGAAGTCCACCGAGTGGGCCGCTGTTGACGTGGCGATGCTTGGATTGGCGCGCACGCACTCAAAATCGGCAACAAAAAAGCCGCCCGAAGGCGGCTATCTTGTGCAATGGAGCCAGCGACCGGGCTCGAACCGGTGACCCCCGCTTTACGAGTACGTGAATTGAACCTTTACCCAGATAGTGCGAATTTCACTGAGTTTAAAATAACTGCACGTAAATATATGTATATAGCAAATATCGAGCTAGCTATTAGAACTAGATTTCCCACCAATTTCACACTTATCGACGCTTGAAAGTGTGAAATCTTTCCATTAGGCTTGATGGCAAAGCCTTTAAAGCTTTGCCATCAAGCCTAATGGAAAACCTAGTGAGGGATATGATTCAGGGATCGATAAAAAAGACCGCACGCGGAACTTCGGAGTGCATCGATAAGGCCAAGGGGGTCTATCGAATCTACTTTTCTCTGGGAAAGGACCCTGATACGGGCCGGTACCGTCGCAGCCCATCGCGTAGAGTCCATTGCAGGAGCAAGAACCCGAAAAATTGGCCGAGTGAGGTTGCCAAGGCGCTAGAGGCCTATAGGGCTGAGCTTGAGGGTGCTTCCAGCCGGGAGAATGACGTTCTGGGTTTATCGGATTATGCAGACAGGTTTCATGCAAATAGGGAGTCGACTATGGGGTCGCCTCTTGCCTATGAACGTGAAGGATTGGATATCCGCCATATACGCGAGCTGTTCGGCAATCCCAATCTCGATCGGCTTAAATCGGATGACATTCGTGCCGTGTATGCCAAGGCTAGAAAAGACGGGCGGTTCAGCGAGAGTGAAATTCGCCGCATCCACATCAAGCTTAAACAGATTATGGAGGACGCCGTCGATAACGACCTTGTGGGAAAGAACCCGTGCAGGGCAGTGAAGCTGCCCAAGCAGAATGTCGAGGCTCGTAAGGCGCTGAGTGCCGAGGAGGCGGCAAGGCTGCTTACGGTCCTTTTGGAAGAGAAGCCATCTTCCTTCATCACGTGCACAATGCTTCTGCTTCTATGCGGCTTAAGGAAAGGGGAGGCCCTGGGCCTCTCGTGGGAGGATTATGACCCCGATGCCAAGACCTTAAGGATAGTGAAGCAATATACGAACGATAGGACGCTGAGGCCGCCTAAATCAAAGATGAGTAGGCGCAAGATTTCGGTGGGAGATGAGCTTGCCGACTATTTGGACAGATGGAAAGACATTCAGCGGAGTGAGTTCGATTCATTTGCAGTGGGGCAGACCGGAGAAACGCCGATTGTCCATTCCATTGGGATTGCCGATGTCCCCGGCGGCAAACGGGCCTTTGTGACCCGGATGGACGGACATAACTATTCGAGGGCGTTTAGGCTGTTTGCAGTGAAAAACGGCTTCGGTTCTTTTAAAGAGAGCAGGGAGGTCGTTGGCAGCGACGGCGCCGCTCGCACGCGCTATACGGGCTACAGCGGGCTGAAGCCTCATGAACTGAGGCATACGCAGGCGACTCTGCTCGTTGGGGCCAATACGGATATCAAGACGATCCAAGCGCGTCTGGGCCACGCCAGCCCATCGACGACGCTGTCCATCTATAGCCACTTTATCGAGGCCAATGACCAGAAGGCTGCGTCTGCGTTGGACAATCTGCTGAAAGGCTAGAAAAAGAGGCCCCATCGGGCCTCTTTTTCTAAGCGGCATTGTTTCGGCAGATCATCGCGCCGTATGGCGGCTCCAGCTCCATTGACTGATAGTAGCTGGCATCTAGAAGATTGAAATAGCAAATGATGGGAGCAGCAAGGTGCTCGTCCTTATTTAGGTAATGCCCCTCGTCATCTGTGACCAGTTTGACCTCGTCGCGGATCACATCGGCCATGCGGGGCCAGAGTTTGGTTGCGCGTTGCAATTTATCCTTTGGGCTAAAGTCGCCATTGTGGAAGAAGACAAAATGGGGAGCGTCGTACTTTGCTCCGCCGCGAATTTCGATAATTCCGACCTGGCTGCACGATTCTGCGCAATCTTCCGGCTCCAGAAGCGTCCATGAGGAGGGAAAGACCGCGTAATCACCGCCCAAAAGATTGACACGCTTCATGCCCTGGGGCTCTTCTGCCTCTTTATAGTAGAGGGATAGATGGTCGTAGAGGCGCTGGAACTGTTCACGTTCCAACTCTTTAGTGCTAAACGTCAGCTCTTCTGTCCCGTCGATGGGAAGGGCTCTCATCTCGTTAGTGATGAGTTGGATCTCCTTGGCACAAGTGTCTTCCAGGACTTTTGCAAATCGGGGCGTAAGCCCTGTAAGCAAATTGCACAGATAGTCGATCGCCTCGCCGGTGCTCCTGATCGATTCAGGGTTTTTACGGCGCAGCTCGTCGATTTTCTTGGGTGTGGTTTCCAGAACAGTTGTTCCGTACTTTATTTTTTTCATCTTGCTTCCGGATAATGGTAAACGGCCCATGATAACTCCAATCTCCATATATGATTGTAATTCAGTTAGACGTAAAAATCTATGACGTTAGAAAATGAATTAGAAAAGAAATTAGATTAAAATACCGAATCACCGTGCGAAATAGTATAATGGCATTAGGTAATAGCCTGACCAGCTGGTCTGAAAGGAGTTATTTAATTCTCGGTCGTTGATTGAAAAGCCGCCCGCCCTTCCCTAACTAAGTTTGGCGACGAAGGGGGAGGGGCGAGCAAGCCCGAAAGGATTCTACCATGATTGGAGAACCCCAACCGTACGTTGCTGTACAGGCATCATCTGCGGTTTCTTTTCGCCCCGACTTGGGGCGCGAACGCCTTCTCGGTATTTCCGACGTGAGCAAAATGACCGGACTCAGTCCGGTCACTGCATCGAAGCTCATGAAGGAGAGCGGGCACGCGATTGCGTTGCATCGCCGCGTTTTTATTCTCGAGTCGAGCCTGTTTGCCTATCTCCGTGAACTGGAGGTGAGCAGGCCGTGTCGTCTGTAAAACCGATGAGCGATGGCCTGGATAAGACCACGCTTGACATTCTTAACAATAAGCCGCTTGGCCATATTGAGCACCGTGTGCTCGATGCTCTTCTCGGCGGCGTGCGCCAATATCTGTGCATCGTGCCGGGTGGCCCTGGCACTGGCAAGACTACCTTTATGCATCAAGTTGGGGATTGCTGGGCGATTGCAGGCCATCCGGTTGTAATATTCGAGGGCGAGCTCACCCGCGCGAGCATGCTCGCGAAGAGTCTGACCCGTATTACCGACGGTGGGCTTACGTACGAGGACATGTACAGTGGCGATATGTCCGTGGGAAAACGTGAGCAATTTGACAGGTCGGTCGATATCTATGCGCGCAGTATTGCCGAGCGCATGTTCATTATCTCCGGTGAAATCAAAAATGCGGGAATGCGGAAGGCAATCGAGGAGGTTGCCGATAGATATGGCGAGCCGCCACTGGTTATCGTCGATTACGCGCAAATCGTCTCTCTGCCCCAGGAGCTGCGCATTGCCGACGAGCGTGTCGGTCTCAAGCTCGTTGCATCGGAACTACGCCGCATTGTGGATGAGGTGCATTGCCCACTGTTTGCAATATCGTCGATTAATCGAACGAACTATGACAAACAGACCACCGGGCTTCAGGCCATAGGGGGCTGCAACATGTTTGAGTATTCGGCCGACATCGTCATGTCGCTCTCGATCAAGGGCGACAGGCCCGAAGAGCGTAACGCCAACATGTTGCTCAAAAAACGGCCTGTTATTGCTTCGGTCACGAAAAATCGCTACGGCTCATGCGGTGTCGTAGAGTTCGAGTTCGATGCCCCCGCCGCGACGTTCACCGAGATCGCCTAATTATGGTGCTCGGGCCCCGTCATTGTGGCTCATGGCTCGTCAACAGCACCTCTACCACGGAAGCGTGCTTTCCGTTGACGTTATAGGCATGGTCGGCGTGGGAGACGTGGGAATCCGACCAAAGCGAGTCGATGAGCCTGTGCTTCGGTAGTCGTTGTGCGCCCACGAGGAAACCATGAACCTGCGGCCGCTTTCCATGAGCGAATCGCGCAGCTTGAGGATCGAATCTGGGCGCTGACGCACCCCAGGAAGTCGCAGGACGTTGAGGAAGGGTTGGACGACATGATTGCCGACGCCCAAGAAGTGGTGGCGGCGTGGAACGAAGATCACGCCCGTGACGCGCCGAGGCGAAATCAGGGAAAGAGCTGGTAGGGCGCACTTCCCACAAACGGAAACAAAAAAGGGAGCCAGACTAGGCTCCATGAAAGCAAAGGAGACAAAGATGGCATACGAGGACACGCCAATCGAGATTCCGTTCTTGATTTGTACGGCTGACTCAGACCAAAGCCGGGTGGGTTTGGATTATCGCAGGGTTGATAAATTCCTTGCTGCGTTCGCCGAAAGCGATGATGCCTTTGAGTTCCAAAGAATTGCATGGAATAAAGATTCATGGGCTGGAAGTTGGTTCAACCGTAAGGAATTTATCAAGAACCCGACGGCGAAGATTCCGGAGGATTGGCCATATATGGTTCGCCGCGGTAGTGAGGTGGTCGCGGCGTTCTACGAGCGCGGCGATGCTGTGATGTTCGAAACGATACTGCGGTTCAAGCAGGATTGGAAAGACGAGCCGCACATTTGGATCGACTGCGAGGAGCGCGACCGTCGGGCTGCGCTTTCAGATGACTGGGTCGAGCACAGCGATGAATACTATGAAGCGCTGGCAGATCTAAGCGATGATTCGATTGAACCCAGCGATGAATGGTACGAAATGATGGATAACCCAACCGGGGTGTTCTTCTAGTCATGCCCAAACAGAAAAAGGGAGCCGATCAAGGCTCCCTTTTTCTGTTTGGGCATCGGCTTCATGGAGCCGAGTTGCAGGGTGAGCATGAACCGCGGTTTCATCGAGTTCGACCCGAATAAGGTCGCTGGCGACAAGAGATTTTGGCGGCTGCTGAAAAAACTCTCGCCGTGTCTGTCGCACGTCACGCTCAAACGGTTTGACCTTGCGTTCGACATGCCGATCAACAGACTCGATTGCCGTTTGAGTAAAGACAGGTGCATCTACAAATCGGTCATTTGCACGGGAATCACTGAATACCTCGGGGTCAAGAACACACCAATTTGATTTCCCGAGCCGAGATTCTTATAAATCAGTCCTGATTTTAGTTCTAAGTTATGATCCAGACACCAACCGAAAGCTAATTGAAAAGCATGCGGAGTGCATTGAATGGCACTCCGCAGTATCGCTATTCGTTATTATTCTTGTCATTAACGGACGAAATCAACTTTCCAACCGACTCAAATAACTCATAATGCCGTGCAATAAAACTTCAAACAGGTTTTGATTTCCTTTAATTCGAACAACGTTTTCAGTTTTAAAACCACGCTTAGATTTTATTTTTGTGCGTGTATCAAACGGTATGCGAAGTCCATTTCTTTTCAATTTCTCCTATTCGTCCTCTAATAATTCGCAGTCAGTTCACGTTTCTAAATTGAAAGAACTTGCTTTCAGATTGCCGGTAATCACTAAATACGTAGCGGTCGCGCCGTCATTTTTCGTTGCGCGAAACCTTTTTACAAGCCTTTCAAGTTAATGCCGGAGCAACTACAAACAATGATTTCAAACCAGAACGGTAATCAAATCAGCGTCCAAATCCAATTGCTGAAACCCTTTCGACCTTACAAACAGTTTGCTGTCGCGACTTGCTGCACACCCATCAGAAACCAACCTCATACTTCCAAGCCGCTCGCCGGATAGGGGAGAGCACCATCTGAAGCGGATCGCAGATCGCCGTATTCCTCTGCCAGATGCACTCTCAAAACGCACCCATCCTCGTTGCCCGCAACCCCTCGTTAGCCCTATTCCCCATCTGTTTCTTTGTCGGACATTCATCGAGATCCCTATGCCCTGGCAGACATTTATGTTCCCCAGCTGTGGAGTTGGCGGACATTGACCAAGCACCCATTGGCTACCTGTCAGACATTCTCCAACGTCCCAATCACATGCCAGGGGATAGCAGAATTCGCCCCGAGCAGGAGCCGATCACCCCGCAGCGCGGCCGCCTTCCCTGCGGTCAGACGGCAGGTGCTAAATGGCCTTGCCAATTGTGGATGCCGCTGCGGCAACACCCGAACCGCCCCAAAAAAGTGCTCCAAACTACCCATAAGGCCAATTAGCACGCCAGTTTCGTTCAACGTCAGACATTAAGAATGTCAGACATTGAACCTGCGGCAAAACCGCAGCTGGGGCCACAAGTGGCCTGAAATCGCTTCGCTTCGCTCGCTCACCCCACGCGAAATGTCTGCCAGGGCTGTCAGACATTGTCAGACATTGAAAATGCCTGATCGCGCGTGGGGGAACGGCCGCTCGCGAAGCTCGGTACCGGCCGTGATGATTGGAGATCAGAAATGTCAGCCATTTCGCCAGATGAACTCAACGCAACCCAAGCGCCATCCGCCGCCCAGCCCTACGCCCCGCCTGCCTGGATGCAGCCCGACCAACAGCTCGCCGAAATGTCAGCCATTTCGCCCGACCAATCAGCCACCCGCCGCATCACGGTCCGCCTCCCGAACGCCGACCTGACAGCCCTCGACGCACGCGCTGACGCCATCAACGCCAGCCGCAGCGAATACCTCCGCACCCTCATCGCCCTGCCCGTCACGCTCGACCTGTCGTCCATCCGCCGGGCCACCCCAGGTGTCGAGTCCATCACCCGCCCGCTCGGCCCAGAACTCGCCCTCAAGCACACCGACAGCCAAACGAATAGTTTGACCGTGCAAGCAATCACGGACAGTGCTTTGGAATCTATCTCAAACGAGATCCGATCCATCGGGGTGAACTACAACCAGTCCGTCCGGGCGCTCAACCGCATCTTGAAAAAATACGGCAACCACCGCGCCCTTTCACAAGAAGAGCGTGTCGAGATCATAGAGCTCTACGAACGCCTCTCAAAGCAGAACAAGGCGATATACGAACGCTTGAAGACCCTCGCCGACCAAGTCGAGTCCTTGTCCGAGACCCCGTCCGTGAACTTGACCGCCGCCGTGCATTCTGAGGCCCCCATCAATAAACCCAATGCCGACCGCCGCCGAGTCCGCGGCAAGAAGCACGCCGCGTCCCGTCCAGACCAGATTGAAGACGGAGGTGACTTATGACGTTCATGAAACCCCTCTCTGGGCATAGTTCCGTCAAATGGATCCGCTACTACCTTTTTAAAAACGATCGAGCTTTGGACAGAGATTTCCTCAACCTGACCGACCGCGACTGGAAGGGGAGGGACTGGGCAAAGGTGATGGATCGGACCCGAGAGATTTTCGGCAACGACGTGCCGGTAAAAAGGGACGGCAAGATTCGCACCTAGGAACAAGTGATCATCTCGTTGGACGAGAAGGACAACGGCGTCGAGCTCGATGATTTCCGGGACTTCGTGAACGAGTGGGCATCCAAATGGTTTGATTCCCGAGGCCCGGAAGGCGAGGGCATCGGACGCTTTGAGGTGGCTATCGCTTATCACGATGACAACACCGCCCGCGAGGCCGCCGGCAAGCAGGGCATCCTTCATGCACATATCGTCATCAACAACACCGAGCTCGAGACCAAGCGTCGCATCTCCGGTCTGCTCACGACCAAGGTCATCCAAGCGATGCGAGCCGATTTGCAGACGATGTCGCTCGAGCGTGGATGGCACGCCTTTGCCACCGATGGAAAGTCTTGCACCCAGGCCGAGATGGATGCGAGGGGCCTGCAAGTCTCACGCGGCAAGAGGCTTGACCGCGCGATGGCGGCACTCGACAACGTACTCGCTAACGAGGCGAAGGGCGCCCGAGTCGAGGACTATGGCGAGGCGATGCAGCGGCAATTGGATGGGCGTCGTTCTGTCGAGAAATTGATTCCCGAGACATATACGGACAGCCTGACCGCCGTCCGCCAGCCAAGATCCGCCAACCCCAACCCGACCGATCCCGACAAGGCCGCAGGCTTTTCGTACACCACCATGAGGATCGATGATGGCCGCGCCATGCGCCTCATCGTGCCGCGCGGATTCGGAATCTCCGACACCATGGCGGAAAGGCAGATCGAGGCTCGCGAGGGATGGTTGTGGAAAGACGACATCCGCGACAGAGTTGACGTCGCGATGCGAATCTCCAAGAGCCCTACCGATTTCGCATCCAAGCTCAACGAACTCGGCATCAAAATCAACTACAACCGGGAAGGGGATATCGTCTACCACCACCCGAGCGACCCCGTCGCAAGAAAGGTCAAGGGCTCGACGCTCGGCAAGAGATACACCGCGGAATCGATTGAGCAGACGATGGCCGAGAAATACGTCAGCCGCCGCCACCGAGCCCACAACCTGTCGAACCGCGAGCGCTGGATGACCGACGTTGAGCGTGCCGCCGCCCTGGCTATCGCCAAGGCGGCCGTGCCGTGCTCTCGCGAGGGTGCGGAACTCATGAACCGCCTGAAATCGACTATCAACCGCAACGACTCCGTGAACGACGGCCCCGGCGTCGAGTACCCGTCCTCTCTCGCCGGCTCCCTCGGCATTGAGTACCCTTAGGTTTCCTCGAACGGCGACGGCCGTCGAAAGATGACCGAGGAAGAAATCCTCGAGGCCATGGCGGACATTCGCGATGAAAAGGGCTACGGCGGTCTTGCCGCGAACAACCCGACGGCCGCTTCTTCCAATAACGGCAATTCGCGCCAGCAGGAGGATGCCGTCGAGACCAAGAAGTCCAGACACCGCTAAGGAATATGATGTGCGGGCTGCTCGGCTTGGCCCGCTCCACGTACTGCGGCCGGAAGCGCCGCCCGGTGCCCGATGACCCCTGGCGCGAGCTCAGGGTCGCGGTGGGGAGCCCGTGGCTCGCCTACGACTGCAGGCTCGGGGCGCGCGTCGCGCACGTGAAGCCGGTACTCCCCGAAGGCATTCGCCGACTGGGCCGAGGGAAACGACGTTGGGCTGTCGTGCAGCCGCACCGGCAACCGCCACGGAACGCGGTCGCAGAGCCGTTTTCCCTTCGTTAAAAATTGAGATGTACTACCGACAGGAATTCGCCACGCGTGCCCTCGCGGAGCTTCGGGATGCGCAGCGCGATCTCTCCGGCGCGGGTGTTCAGGGCGCGCTCGCGGTAGCCGTTGCTCGGCATCCCGAGCTCGGAGGCCTGCTCGTCGATCGCGACGTTGACGAGGTCCTCAAGCAGGTCCCTGACGGCGGCGTTGAGGCCGTCGGTGCCGTCCTCCCCGAGGACGAGGACACCTGCGGCGTCGTTTTCGGTTACATTGTCCATAGCGGCTGTCCTTTTTATCGCTATTCGTTCTATTCAAAACTAAGCAATTAGTATGCATCATTGGTCTGTGTGGGCTTAATAAAATAGCTGGTAAAAAGCATTAACTAATTGAACTATTACCCTCATGTTCATATATGGCATACCTGAAGTACCAATGGTTGATTTTCAATCTCAACGCAACAGCCTGAACGGGTCC
>NZ_QRLS01000006.1:0-120982 GCF_003472325.1 Collinsella sp. AM12-1 | reverse complement strand
GGACCCGTTCAGGCTGTTGCGTTGAGATTGAAAATCAACCGTGAAGTGGCGGACATTAGTGAAGCCATTTTTTCGGGCGTAGTCCTCCAGGATGCGCTTTTGATTTTCTACGGACACGCTCTCGTCAGACCGCCCATCGTCGTGAGATAACCTTTCGTACAATGCTGTGATTTTACCCTTTTGCTCCTGCTTCCTCATGTGTGTAACCTCCTGTTTTGTATTTTCACGACCTTTCTATCCTTATTATAGTGACCCTTTCGGGTCAGTAATCACGAATGAGGTCGGGTAGTCCTTGGACACGCACTGCATAAGGTTAGGCTTCACAAAGAACCGGGTCTTGCCGCTGCCGGAACCGCCGATCACCAGCACATTTTTGTTCCGGGCGGTCTTGGGGTCTTTGGGCCGGTTGTTCATGGTGAGGCGTTCCGTCTGGGTCAGGAGAATGTTGTTGTCAAACACCGGGTCGATGTACGGGGCTATATCTTTGGGGCCTCCCCAACGGGCGCTGCCGTACTCGACGCCCCGGCGGTATTTCTTGGCGTTCTTGCTCTTGCAGTACACCATCAGCCGCAGTGCCACCGCACCGGCCACGCCCACCGCCAGATCGAACAGGTGGAAGCTGGGGGCGGCGCTTTCAAAGGCAAGGGAAAAGCCGTCCGCAAGGTGCAATAGCTTTTCCGACAAGTCCGCCCCAGCCGCCAGCCGGTAGGTCTGTCCCAGCTTGACGAACAGGTAAACAAACAGCAGGTAGGGCAGGTTTGCGATGATCAGCTTTTTCATTTCCGGCTTCATCGTGACAGCCCCCTTTCCTTGATTTTCTCCTTGGCCTGCTGGCTGCTTCTGGCAGCTGCCTTCTCTTTCAGGACGGCAAGGGTCTTTCGGATGGAGGGGCGTTCCTGCTGTTGGAGCTTCTTGGCTGTAAACTCCTTAAACGCCTGTTCCAGATTGTCCGCCTGCTTGGATTTGAAGATCACGATATACCGGGGCGGATGGGTAGTGCGGTCTTTCCGCAGGGTAAAATCAATGTCGTATTTCTTGGCGCAGGGCTTAAATAAGCCAATGTTGGCGTCGGTGATCTCAATGTTGGACAGGGCGGAACCGTCCTTTTTGAGCTGCCGTAAGCTCTGCTGGCCGTGATGGGCCTTGCCCGTCCCTTTCTGCCGGGCGGCCAGATATTTTCGGATGGCCGCTTGCAGCACTTGGGCGGTGAGCTTGCCCGTCTTAACCGCTAACGCTATGGTTTTCTGGTCTACTTCTTCCTGCAACTGCTATCCCTCCTTTGGAAAGTCAGCAGGCAGGCGGATGGCTTAAATCCGCACCCGCAGGCCGGAGAGATCGTCGGCATAGATTCCCACCAGATACCAGTTCTCGGCCATTTCAATGCGGGCCGGCCTCCATCTGCCGCCCACCATCACATCAAAAGTTTCTCCGCAGTGCAGGCCGCCGTAATAGTCCGCAAGGTCAAAGCGGATGTCGTAGCGGTCTGTCTGCTCGTCAAAAATCAAAGCACCCTGTTTCATAGGGCCGTCCTCCTTTCTCGTCGTCACAAGCTCCATATCGCTTGTTTCCACGCAAGCGTGAAAAGCTCGCTCATTTCGCTGTTCCTCCTCTCCCCACAAAATCACCGATTTTGCGGGGTTCCCCAACTGCCTGTGTTCATGTCATGGGCCACCAGCGCCGTGTAATAGCCGTTAATGGTGCTTGGGGCGTTGAACAGAACCGCCAGCAGGTATTTTTTGATGTTCCGTATTTCCGTGGTGTTTTTGCTGATACAGTCAAAGACAAACTCAATGTGAGAGCTGTTCAGCTTCATCAGCTTGGATTTCACCAGCTCGGCGGGGTAATCGTCCCCGGCAATGCGGATGGTCTTTCGGGCGCTGCATACGGTTTCCACCAGCAAGTCCACGATCTCGTCCAGCATATCCCGGTCAATCCCCTTGGCGTACTGGCAAAGGTGTTCATACTCGATGTTGTCCTTGATGATCTCCCGATAAATCTCTACGGCGCTCTGTGATTTCGCTCCCGTTCCTTTCCGTTCCGGCGGCGCAGCCGCTTCTTCCCCCAAAGGAGAGGGAGGGGAAAGGATAGGAATGGAATCGGTATTTGATCCATCCGTAATTGATTTCTCTTTACTTGATCTATCTTTATTTAATTGCGTTGGTTTTTCCTGCGTAGGCTTTTCCTGCGTTGAATTATCCAATGTTGGATTTTCCAATGTAGGTGAATCCGGCACAGGCTGGGGCTGTTCGTAAATGATGTAATCCGCCCCGCGCAGGCGGCCTTGGCTGTCACGCTCACGGGAACGCACGATATAGCCCGCCTGTTCCAGCTCCCGGACAGCCGCCCGGATCGCGTCGATCTGCTCCCGGTTGATAAGGGACAAGCCTTTCAGCGTAAAATCCCAATCCTCCGGCAAGGACAGCATTTGCGACAGCAGCCCCTTGGCTTTCAGGGACAAGTCCTTGTTCCGCAGGTGGTGGTTAGACATCACCGTGTAGCCCCGGTTTTTCTCCACTCGAAAAACTGCCATCTCGTCGTCCACTCCTTTCACTTGAAATTTCACCGCGCCGTCAAGGGCGGTGAGCTTGCCCGGCTGGTAGGGACATTCCTCATACACACAAAACTGGTACTTCCAGTGCGGGCGGTAGAAACGGCAGGTGCCGCAGTCCTCCGGCGCTCCGGCCTCGCCGTTGTCAAAATGATCTGCGCCCGGCCTCGTCTGCATGAGCTGTTCAAAGGCCCGGTCGCTGCCGGAAGTAAAGTACATAGGCGGTCGCCTCCTTTCTGGTTTTGGGCACAAAAAAAGCGGCGTCCTGATCTCCCCAAAGGGGAAAAGAGAACGCCGCTGTCTGCGGTGTCGTATTCGATTTTCGATGTGTCACTATTTGGGCGGTGGGCTTCACGGGAGGCAGAAGCGTGTCAAAGCTCAATCCGAAAGTAGTAAATCGGTAGTAAATTCAGTTCTTATATCCCGTGAAATGCCCGTATTTCCGGGCTTTTTGGAGATAATCAGAGTTGTTTGCTTAAAAAAGCGGAATTTCACCATCATAGTTTTCCGCTTTTTCCAATAGCGGTCCTTTAGCTCCCATCGTAAACGCGATGTCGCTACTGCGGATAGAGAGCAGCTCCATTCCGGGTCTCACCTTCAAAAAATCCATCATTTTCTTCGTAAGAAGAATTTGCCCCTCCCGTGAAATCTCTACCCAGCAGTAGGAACGCCCCTTGTATTTAATAAATTCGCCAGAACCTGCTGAGTAGTCAAGCAACGGTGGAGTATCGTCCAAAATGTGACCAAGTTTTGACGGATGCAAAAGGCCTTTCCGGGTGACGCAGAAGCCACCGGTAATCTTACTTCCGGTAAAAAGATATACTTTTCCTTCATCTGCAATGTGATACTCTTCCATTGCCTGCGGTGGAATCCGCAATGTTCCATCCGTCCGAATGAGTGATTTCCCGAAAATAAATTTTCCTCCCTTATTCATTTGTGGCATAAAAACACCTCCTGGAATTCCGATTTTTCAACAATACAAGCAGGAAATTTTTTATCATCTGTATTGTTTTCCTTTTTCTTATGAGTCGAACCCCAGCAAAGAAATGAAGAACCAAGACATGACCATGCTATAGCCATAGAACTTTCATTTCCACTCGTAAAGCCAATAGCTGACGCTATGAAAAACAGAACTGATGCAATGTAAAATAATCAAGCGAGCCTACAAACTCGAGCAGGAAATGGCCGTGGTCAGGCGCGACGTTGACGCGCTTTTGCGATGAGCTGGAACGGAAGCTGGCGATCGCGACCTGTATCCCTGCGTTGCTGGCGGCGGTGCTCTCACGCCAAGCGCTTGCACATTCGGATTGCTACGCAACAAATGAAACTTGTTGATGCGGGGCACGGTTCATTCAGAGTCTGCTCCCTCGCTTCACCCTCAAGAAGCTCGTCGAAGCCTATCCCACCGTGACGGATTTCCCGGTAAAGGCACTGATCATCAACAGGACAAAGAACACCAGGTAACTGACACTCAGCGGGTACGCAATGATCAGGAAGACGACCCAGCCGACATTGGTTTTACCGTCGGCACGGCGTTGCTCGCGATTGCGGCAAAGCCAAATCGTCACGCCAATGGCCACAATCAGCAACACGAGCGCCGCTGCTGCCAACCCGGCAAGCGCAAACATCACGCCAATGCTCACAGCAATAACCGGAAGCAACAACAAGCCACACCCGCATCCACCCGGACTATAAACGGCAGATTGTCGGCGTCGCCCTATCGTCACTCCAACCTCAACATCTTTGAACCCTACAATGCGATAGCCTTCTGGACAGGAACGATCTTATCCAGTTCCGGTTCGATGCGCCTCTTCTCCGCCTCGAGATCAAACGCCATCTGGGCGCGCAGCCAATAACCATCTGTCAGGCCAAAGTAGCGGCAAAGGCGAAGGTCGGTGTCGGCCGTCACACGACGCCTCCCCAAGATAATCTGCCCAATGCGTTGAGCCGGAATCCCGGTCTCCTTAGCAAGGCGATATTGAGAAATACCCATAGGGACAAGAAATTCCTCTTTGAGAAGCTCACCGGGAGTCAACGGCGACAACAAATCGGGCGCAGTCTCATCACTTGTGATAATCGACGATTTCGACATTTCAAGCCATCCCCTGTCTCCACTCAAAACAGACCCGATAGCGCTCATTACAACGCAATATGATATCGCCTTACGTTAATAACGTCAAACGTTTCTATAGACTTACATCTCTATTATACCGTACATCTGTTCGTGTTTTTTAGAGCAGGTGTTTTTCGCCAATTAGCCAAGCGAAAGCAGTCGTTTGTAGGCGTCGAGGCCCTTGAGCAGGATTTCCTCGTCAAAGAGCATGGTATCAGTATGCAGAGCGCTCGCGGCATAGGTGGGACAGCCATCCGAATCGCTCGGGTTTTCTTGACCCTCCGGCACGCCCGTGCCCAGCAAGAAGAATACGCCCGGCAGATGACGCTGATAGAACGCGAAATCCTCGGCGATTAGCAGCGGCTCGTCCACAAGTTGCAACTCGGACAAGGCAGGCGCAATGTGGGCGAACAGCTCGGGGTCGTTATCGACCGGCGGATAGCCCTCGGCAAAGTCGAGATCGTACGTACAGCCTGTTGCGGCGCAGGCCTCGTCCAACACGCGGCGCACGCCCTCGCGCGCACGGTCGAACATACCGTCCGTAAACACGCGCAGGCTGCCAGCCACATGGGCCTCCCCCGCCACCGCATTGCAGACGGTGCCGGCCTGCAGCAGGCCGAACTTACCGATGCAGGGCTCGTCGGCACCCAACTCGTCCATGAGCGCGCGCTCGGAAACCAAGAACTTGGCCGCTGCCAGCGCGGCATCATGCGATTCCTCGACCGGAACGCCGTAGGTCTTGGCGATATGGATGCTCGCGCCATGGATATGAATGTGCGTCTCGCTTGAGCGCGCCAGCAGCGGACCGGAACAGCTCGCCAACGTTTTCGCAGGCAGGTCGGGCCATACGTGGAAGCCAAAGATGCGATCCGCCCCGTAGCGCTCGAATACGCCGCTCTCACACACCGTCTTGGCGCCACCGGTCGTTTCCTCGGCCGGCTGAAACGCAAAGAGCACGTTGCGCTTGATGGCGCCCGGCTGCTCACGAATCGTGCGGTCGACAAAAGTCGCCGCCGCGAGCGCCATGGCCATGTGACCGTCGTGACCGCACGCATGCATCCTACCGGGATGGGTCGAGGCAAAGGCCGCGCCCGTTGCCTCCGCGATGGGCAGGGCGTCCATGTCGGCGCGAATCGCCGTGGCATGCGCGGCGCCCGTGCCGGCATCGAAGAAAGCGCAGACGCAGCTGGGGCACGGATGGGTCACCTCGCAGGCGAGCGGGGCGAGCACGCCCTCGATATAGGCGATGGTTTGCGGAAGATCGAAGTCGAGCTCCGGAATGCGATGGAGATCGCGGCGATAGCGACGGAGTTCTTGGAGCTCGGTCATAAAGGTTCCTTTCATAGGTGCGCGCCAGTTACCGTCTTATTGTGCCGCAAGATTGCCACACCCTTATTTCCAGCATATCCTTGCATTTTTTAAACGTTATATACGAATACTCTTGTTTGGTAAAGTGCAACGTGGTAGGGTCTTTACCACTTGATAGAGGCGCGGGCACGAAGAACCGCGGGCGAGCCGGCAGGCTTTGACCCCGTGGGGAGGCGAAACCCGCCGAACTGGGTTTTTCGGGCACGAACAACCTGGTGGGCCTGTAGGAAACACCCACAGGACTGTCTGCAGCAATGCGGGAGCGCTATCCGGACATTGGGTCCACGCTATGCGGATTCGATGCGCAGATGGCGCCGTCTGGATAGCGAGGTTTACGGGACATGGCATTGACCCCCAACGAGGCATATGCGGCCAAGCAGCCGTTTGTGGACAAGGAGACGCTCGAGCATATCGTCGAGCAATTCCCCACGCCGTTTCATCTATACGACGAGGCAGGCATCCGCCGCAACATGCAAGAAGTGCGCGACGCCTTTGCATGGAACCCGGGCTTTAAGGAATACTTTGCCGTCAAGGCCAACCCCAACCCGGCGCTCATCTCCATTCTCAACGAATACGGCTGCGGCTGCGATTGCTCGAGCTATACCGAGCTCATGATCGCCCGCTCGCTGGGCATCACGGGGCATGACATCATGTTCTCGTCCAACGACACGCCGGCGGCCGACTTTGAGTTCGCTGACAAGCTGGGCGCCATCGTCAACTTCGACGACATCAGCCACATCGAGTTCTTTGAGCGCGTTGCGGGGCCCATTCCCAAGACGGTCAGCTGCCGCTTTAATCCGGGCGGCCTGTTCCAGCTCTCCAACGGCATCATGGACAACCCGGGCGACTCCAAATATGGCATGACCACCGAGCAGCTCTTCGAAGCCTTCCGCACGCTCAAGGCCAAGGGCGCCGAGCGCTTTGGCATCCACGCATTCCTTGCCAGCAACACCGTCACCAACGACTACTACCCCAAGCTCGCGCGCATCCTCTTTGAGCTTGCCGTACGCCTGGAGCGCGAGACCGGTGCACACGTCGCCTTCATCAATCTGTCCGGCGGCGTCGGTATCCCCTACCTGCCGGAGCAGCAGGCAAACGACATCCACGCCATCGGCGAGGGGGTACACGCTGCCTACGACGAGATCCTGGTTCCCGCCGGCATGAGCGACGTGGCCATCTGCACCGAGATGGGCCGCTTCATGATGGGCCCCTACGGCTGCCTGGTCACCAAGGCCATCCACGAGAAGCAGATCTACAAGGACTATATCGGCGTCGACGCAAGCGCCGTCGACCTGATCCGCCCTGCCATGTATGGCGCCTACCACCACATTACGGTGATGGGCCAGCCGGGCGGCGCCGACAAGACCGCAGCGCCCGTCACGGACACGTACGACATCACGGGCAATCTGTGCGAGAACAACGACAAGTTCGCCATCAATCGCGAGCTGCCGCATATCGACATGGGCGACCTGCTCGTGATTCACGACACCGGCGCGCATGGCTACTCCATGGGCTACAACTACAACGGACGCCTGCGCTCCGCCGAGGTCCTGCTGCGCCCCGATGGCTCGGCCGACCTCATCCGCCGCGCCGAGCGCCCGGGCGATTACTTTGCCACGCTCGACGTGCTGTCGTACGGCCGAGAGCTACTGGCTAAGTCGCGCGCCGATGCCGCCCGCCGTCGCGCCCAGGACGAGCGCCTGGCAGTCGCTGCCCAATGGAACAAACGCATCCAGATCGCGGAAGCGAAGGAGAAGAACATGGACATCCGCAATCTCGAGGGCTCAATCGTCGCCCTTGTCACGCCGTTTAAAAAGGACGGCAGCGTCGACTTTGAAGCACTCGAGCGCCTTATCGATTTCCACCTGCAAAATGGCACCGACGCCATCCTCACCCTGGGCACCACCGGAGAGAGTGCCACGATGACCGACGACGAGGACAACTCCGTTGTCGCCGCGGTGGTCAAGCAGGTTGCAGGCCGCGTCCCCGTTATTGCCGGCTCGGGCTCTAACTCCACGCAGACCATGCTCACCAAGTCGCTCACCTATCAGGGCCTGGGCGCCGACGGCCTGCTGCTCATTACCCCCTACTACAACAAGTCTAACGAAGAGGGCATCTACCAGCACTTTAAGACCGTCGCCGATGCCGTGGACATCCCCTGCATCTTGTACAACATCCCCGGCCGCTGTGGCTGCGGCATCAGCGAGCGCAACGTGGAGCGCTTGGCCGTGCACCCCAATATCATGGGTATCAAGGAGGCCTCGGGCAACGTCGCCTACGCGGCCAAAATCGCCCACCTGCTGTCCGACGACTTCCGCATGTACTCGGGCGAAGACGCACTCACCGTGCCGCTCATGAGCCTGGGTGCCTCGGGCACCATCAGTGTGTGGGCCGACGTTCAGCCGCAGCTCGTGCACGACATGTGCCGCGCCTATCTGGACGGCGACGTGGAGCGCGCCCGCGATATCCAGATTGCCGGTCAGCCGCTCATCAACGCCCTCTTTAGTGAGGTCAACCCCATCCCCGTCAAAGAGGCGCTCGCTCAGATGGGTATGATCGAGGCAAACTACCGTATGCCGCTGTGCCCCATGGCCAACGACACGCGCGCTGCACTTACCGATGCTTTGAAGGGAGCTGGTCTGCTTGATTAAGACCGTCATTATGGGAACGGGCCGCATGGGCTCGCTCATCCGCACTACCGCCGAGGGCGTTGTCGACGCCGCCGGTCAGCCCGTTTTCGACATCGTCGCCCAGATCGGTTTCGATCTGTCCGAACTCGAGAGTGCCCCGGCAGCCGACGTCATCATCGACTTCTCGAACGTCGTGACCTTTGACGCCGTCGTCGCTTATGTCAAGCGTACAGGCGCCGCGTTAGTCTCGGGCACCACGGGCTACACACCCGAGCAGATGGGCTGCCTGCGCGAGCTGGGTCAGAACGCCCGCGTCATGCACTCCGGCAATTACTCCATCGGCATCGCCGCCCTGCGTCATCTGGTAGCACAGGCCACACGCGAGCTGCCCGGCTTTGACTGCGAAATCGTCGAGACGCACCATAACCAAAAGGTTGATGCCCCCAGCGGCACCGCCAAGCTGCTGCTCGACGCCATAGTCGAGGCCGAGCCCGAGGCAGGCTACCACCCCGTCTACGGACGCGAGGGCATGTGCGGCGCGCGCGACCCCCAGGAAATCGGCATGCACTCGCTGCGCGGCGGCACCGTCGCCGGCGTGCACGAGGTGAGTTTCTTTGGCCAGGACGAGGAGATCACGCTCACTCACCGCGCCACGAGTCGTCAGATCTTTGTCAACGGCGCCTTGGCAGCCGCGCAAAAGCTCGTCACCCGCGAACCCGGCTTCTATACATTCGACCAGGTCATGTTTGCCTAACCAGGTATCAACCGGATCCACCCAAAGGAGAGACAGCATATGAGTAACGCAGCCGAGATGGATGCCCAAGAGATTATCAACTACATCGCCACCGCGCCCAAAAAGACGCCCGTCAAACTGTACGTGCGCGAAAAGCCGGGCATGAAGGTCCAGTGGGGCAATGCACACGTCTACGGCGGTCGTCGTGGCAAGACCGTCTTTGGTGACTGGGATGAGCTTAAGGCCATCCTGGACGCCAACGCCGATTCCATCGATTACTACGATGTGGAGAACGACTGCCGCAACTCCGCCGTGCCCATGCTCGACCTTAAGGGCATCAACGCCCGCATCGAGCCAGGCGCGATCATCCGCGACCGCGTCGAGATCGGCGACCGTGCCGTCATCATGATGGGCGCCATCATCAACATCGGCTCCGTTATCGGCGAGGGTTCCATGATCGATATGGGCGCCGTGCTGGGCGGCCGCGCCACCGTGGGCAAGAACTGCCATATCGGCGCCGGCACCGTGCTGGCAGGCGTTGTGGAGCCCGCCAGCGCCACGCCCGTCATCATCGAGGACGATGTCATGATCGGCGCAAACGCCGTGGTCCTGGAAGGCGTGCGCGTGGGCAAGGGCGCTGTTGTCGCCGCCGGCGCCGTGTGCGTCGAGGACGTCCCCGCCGGCGCCGTCGTGGCCGGTGTCCCCGCCCGCGTCATCAAGATGCGCGACGCCCAGACCGACAGCAAGACCGGTCTCGAGGAAGGCCTGCGCCAGCTGTAGGGTTACGCGGTTTTACCAAACCGCGTAACGGCTCGACGCTGCAAGCGCCCCTAGGCGGCAATCTGACGTTCAATCGTCGGTCGCGTACCGAAGTACGCTTCCCTCCTCTTTCACGTCACCTTGCTCGCCTAGGGGCGTTTTCGCTGACTTATGCTCAACCTGCGGGGCAATTCAGCCCTAAACAAAAAGGCCGAAGCTCCAAGGGGGCTTCGGCCTTCGCTTTCTCGCTGCAGGCGTAACGCAACTTATCGATTCTCGATGCTGCCGATGTTTTTGAGTTCGATGGAGATGAGGCCGTTGGGTTCGTTGACAAACTCGATGTACTCGGAGTTCGAACCCATCTCGGCCGGGAAGCTGATTTCGATACCCGTGTCGGTACGGATCTTATGATTGCGCACCGCCGCGCGCTCGACCTGTTTGCGCTCCACGGGAACGCGCTCGGGAACCTTCTCCTCGGTCAGTGCCGCGCGCACACTTTCCTTGATGACCGGCTCGTCCTCAAAGACCTCATCGACGATATCCCAGGGCGGAAGCTCCTCGTCATCCTCAACCTTCTCGGCAACGGCAGCCTTAACCTTAGCGAGCGCTACGGCCGTATTGGCACCGTGCTCCTCGGCGACTTCCTCGACCACGCGCGTCACGGTGTCGATGACCTCCTTGCCCGACACGCCCGTATCGCACTGCAGCAGACCGTCGGGAATGAGCATGCGGTCTTCGCCGGCAATCTTGCGCTTCTTGTCCACATAGCCGATCTCCATGGTGCTCGCACGCACGATGGCATAGCTTGGCACCTTTTGGGAAGGATTCGGCAGGATAGCATAGTGGCGCGCGATGTCGTTGCGTACCTCGCCCTCCTCGCGGCCCACCTCATGCATAAAGGCCTGCTTGGAGCCCAGCAGCATCACGGCAAACCAGCGGGCATCCTCATCGTCGTCAAAGTCGGCCACGAGCACATCGGTGGACTCGGCTTTTTCGGCCTTGGTAAGCTCGGAGGAAATGAACTCCGCAATCTGCTGCGACAGGTCTACGAACTCGCGCTCGCCAAAGAAATAGCCCTTGAGCTCGCCGCCAAACGCAGAGTTCTCGGCAAACGCGGCGCGTTTATTGTCGGCCGAGGTACGTGCGCGGCGCAGATGCGTGGTCACGAAGTTGCGCACGGTACGGCTCTCGATATCGAGCTCGCGCTGGCTCATAACGTTGACGGCAGAGTCAAAGTCCAGGATATGCAGAATCGCATGATTGATTTTCATATACGGCATTCCGTTCTAGATTGAATTGAGCACGAACCAGTATAGCGGTCGAGCCCGCCCCAGGCGCATCGAAGATTGGTGCATCGGGGACAGGTTGCTTTGCACCAATGGCTAGCGCAGGAGCTCGGACTGCCATACCTCGAGCTGTTCTGCCAGGCTCTTACCACTAGAAGGCACGCTGAACTCGGGACGTTTGGGCAGCAGCGCACACTTAAGAATTGCCACGATGGTCCGCGAGACAAAGCGTCGCGTATCCTTGTCAAACCCTTGCGCAGCCTGGAGCATCACGGGCAGGCTCTCGCGCAGATTCCCAGCGATATCCGCAAACCGCTCAGCACCCGTAGCCTCAAACACGGAGAACAACGCATCTACAAAACGCTCGCGCTCGCTAGGCGAAACTGCAAGCAGCATCTCGCGAATGGAGCCATCAACGTATCGAGCACCGGCGGACAGGCGCTCACAGTACACGAAGTCGCGACCATCAACCACCCAGCTAAAGGGATTGTGCTGCAGCAGGCTGAACTCGGTGCTCTCAACGATGGCATAGTCCTCCTGCGTCTCGAACATCATGCCAAAGATCGACGACCGAGGTAGCGTCTTGTCGATTCGACCGGAAAGATCGGCAAAGGCGTTGCCGTTCAGAAACTCCTCGACGAAACCCGGACCATCATGGGAATACGCCTGTTCGATTCGCGCACGGGCGACATCGGAGCACATCGCCGCACCGTACACCGCAAGGTTTCCACCCTTGGAATGACCTCCGCACAAAAGCGGCCCGTCAATCGCATCCGCCGCCTCGTCCACATAACGCGCCGCGGATTCCTGGGCCGGCACAGGATACCGGAACGCCATGTTAAAGTCCTCTTTCCAGCCCACAATCGTGCTGTCGGTCCCCCGGAAGGAAAGATAGCTAAACCCCGCCGGAAACCGGAACGCCATGGCTGCAAACTGCTCTGTCGCCACCACATCGCTCACGGCACGATAGCCGCAAACGTGCACGCCACGGTAGCGAGGACTTGCTGCCACGGCCTCCAGCAAGGCCTTGCTCCCCTCCGGGTCCCACAAGTCGTCAATCATGTCCCGGTAGCACTCGGCACGCAGCAGCTCGCGTACGTCTAGGCCCTGCCAGTTCGTCAGCTCCGCCATATCACCCGGCAAACGCAAATAGGACAACCACGCAAAGACGAGGCTATCCACCGCGCAGAACGGCCTCTCCTCAAACGGATCAAACGCCGTCTGGGCATAGGTTAAAAAATTAGGCGAATCCGACATGGCCCTCCCATCAACTATGGTGCATTGGGGCAACTATGGTGCATTGGGGTCAGGTTACTTTGCACCAAAAAGGCGCCCGGGCCGTGTGGACCCGGACGCCTTCATTGTAGCTTTTCGCTCTAGCGAGCTTGATTTAGCAGGAGAAGTCGACGCTGTCGATGATGTCCTTGAGGGCCTTGGCGGAGGCGGTAAGCTCATGCTGCTCGTCATCGTTCAGCGGCACGGGGACGCGGCAGACAACGCCGTCGCGGCCAACGACCGTCGGCATGGAGATGGCAAGATCGGACAGGCCATACTCGCCCACCATGAGCGAGGAGACGGGCAGAACGGTCTGCTCATCGCGCATGACGGCGGTGCAGATGCGCTTGACGGCCATGGCAACGCCATAGTAGGTGGCGTGCTTCTTCTCGATGATGGTGTAGGCGGAGTTCTTGACGTCCTCGGCGATGCGCTTCTCGGCAGCCTCATGCTCCAGATGACCGTGAAGCTCGCAGAAGGTGTTCAGCGGAACGCCGGCAACCTGAGCGCTGGACCAAGCGACAAACTCGGAATCGCCGTGCTCACCCATGACATAGGCCTGGACATCGCGCGGGTCGACCTCGACATGGGCACCAAGCATCTGCTGCAGACGGCCGGTGTCGAGCACGGTACCGGAACCGATGACGTGGCCCTCGGGCAGGCCGGACATCTTGATGGCGGCGTAGGTCAGAACATCGACCGGGTTGGAGACGATGAGCAGAATGCCGTCGAAGCCGGACTTCTTAATCTCGGGAATAATGGACTTAAAGATGCTGACGTTCTTGTTGACCAGGTCCAGGCGAGTCTCACCGGGCTTCTGGGCAGCGCCAGCGGTGACGACGATCATGGCGGCGTCGGCGACATCGGAATAATCGCCGGCGTAGATCTTCATCGGCTCGGCAAACGTCATGCCGTGCGCGATATCCAGGGCCTCACCCTCGGCGCGGTTCTTGTCCACGTCGATGAGGACCATCTCGGAGAACAGACCACTCTGCATCAGCGCGAACGCCGAAGACGAACCGACGAAACCGCAGCCGACAATAGCGACCTTCTTCTCGTTAACCATTAGAAACTCCCATCTCTCTCCACAAACAAGCCGCCCGGGAACGACCCGAGCGGCTTGCCGTAATCCCAATACATCCAATCGGGACTTTGATTATGCTCCTATTCGCAGCCAAAAATCGACCGTTTACCGAAATTGTTTGCAGAAATCGTAAAATAACTGCACGAAATCGGTTTCGAGCTATTGACGAGTCGAAATACCTTTCTAATACAGGCCCGCCTCGCGAATGGCCTCGACAGCCAAAGCAATCTGGTCGGGCGGCAGGACCAGCGCCATGCGCACGTGTCCCTCGCCCGAAGGACCAAAGCTCGCGCCCGGCGTCACCACAACGCCGGCCTTCTCCATGAGCTCCTCGCAAAACGCCATGGAATCGGTGCGACCACCGGGAAGCTTGGCCCACACAAACATAGAGCCATGTGCGTTGGGACGCTCCCAGCCCAGGCCCTCAAGACCGTCGCACAGGGCATCGCGGCGCTCCTGGTACTTCAGACGCTGCGCCTCGACCTCATCGCGCGGACCGTTCAGGCAGGCGATGGCGGCCTTCTGAATCGGGAAGAACATGCCAAAGTCGATCTGGCTGCGCAGCTTGGCAAAGGCAGAGACCACGTCCTCGCGGCCGACCAAAAAGCCGATACGCGCACCGGTGACGTTAAACGACTTGGAGAGCGAGAAGAACTCAACGCCCACCTCGAGCGCACCGGGATACTGCAAGAAGCTGCCGCCGGGCTCGCCGTCAAACACGATGTCGGAGTACGCGTTGTCATGAACGATCAACAGATCATGCTCGCGGGCAAAGGCGATAATCTCCTCGTAGACCTCGGGCGTGCCCACCGAGCCGACCGGGTTCGCGGGCAGCGACACGATCATATACTTGGCACGATCGGCCACCTCGGGATCGATGCCCGCCACATAGGGCAGGTAATTGTGCTCGGCAACCAGCGGATAGTACTCGAGCTTGGCATCGGCAATCTTCGCACCCGCCTCAAAGACCGGGTAGCACGGATCGGGAACTAGAATGGTGTCACCCGGATCGAGCAGAGCCAAGCCCAAATGACCCACGCCCTCCTGCGTGCCGTTGCACGACTGCACCATGGACGGCGTAATGCCCGAAACGCCAAAGCGACGCTCGTAGTAATCGCACACGGCTTGCTTAAGCTCAGGCAGGTCGCGCAGGGCGTACTTCCACATCTCGGGATCTTGGGCCGCCTGCGTGAGCGCCTCGACCACGTGGTCGTACGGCTTAAAGTCGGGCGTGCCCACGCTCATGTTGTAAATGGTCTTGCCCTGAGCCTTCAGCGCGAGAAGTTTGTTGTTGAGCGAGGCGAAGACCTCCGCGCCAAAGCGATCGAGACGCTGCGATGCCTGCATGGTGCCACCTTTCGATATAAAAAACGCGGCGCTCCGACAAGAGCGCCGCGCGATACGGGCCATCAGATTGCAAAAGTGTAACGCTTGCAAACCCCGTATTGGTTCAATTTAGCCAACCTTAGTCAACTGGATTGAGCGCGTCGATCTGCGCAAGCCACAGACGCGAGCTAGCGTCACTCGGCATACGCCAATCGCCGCGCGGGCTGAGCGTCACCGAGCCCACCTTGGGACCATCGGGCAGGCAGCTGCGCTTAAACTGCTGGGCAAAGAATCGACGGTAGAACGTACGCAGCCACGTGTGGACGGTCTTGGCATCGTAGACGCCCTCAAAGCTCTTGAGTGCCATGCGGTAGATCTTGCCCGGCTCAAAGCCAAAACGCAGCAGGTAGTAGAGGAAGTAGTCGTGCAGCTCGTACGGGCCCACCAAATCCTCGGTCTTCTGCGCAATCTCGCCGTCGCCCGTGGGCGGCAGAAGCTCGGGGGACACCGGCGTATCGAGGATGTCGAGCAGTGTCTCGGCAATGCGCCCGCCAAAGACATCGGCGGCATAGCGCACCAGATGGCGCACAAGCGTCTTGGGCACGCTCGCGTTGACGGCATACATGCTCATGTGGTCGCCGTTATAGGTAGCCCAACCGAGTGCCAGCTCCGACAAGTCGCCCGTGCCGATGACAAAACCGCCAGCCTGGTTGGCCAGATCCATCAGAATCTGCGTACGCTCGCGGGCCTGGCTGTTCTCGTAGGTCACGTCTTGCACGGTCGGATCGTGCTCTATGTCCTTGAAGTGCTGTTCCACAGCCGCGTGGATCGAAACCTCGCGGAAGCTCACACCCAGGTCGCGAGCGAGCGACTCGGCGTTCGACTTGGTACGATGCGTCGTGCCAAAGCCGGGCATGGACACGGCCGTGATACCGGTGCGCGGCAGCCCCAGTGCATCGAAGGCGCGAACTGTCACGAGCAGTGCCAGCGTGGAGTCCAGGCCGCCCGAAAGACCGATGACTGCAGCCTTGGTACCCGTATGGGCAAGGCGGGTCTTGAGGCCGGCGGTCTGCAGGTCGAGGATGGTCTCGCAACGCTCGGCCAGGTCGCCATGGTCGGCCGGCACAAAGGGCGCACGGGGGAAGACACGGTCGATGCCGAGCGCATCGCGCAGGACAGACTCTTCGGCGAGCGAGCCCTCAAACGAGAACTCGACGGTCACGGCCTCCGGCGCATCGTCCGAGCGCGTCCATGTCGTCGAGCGACGGCGCTCGGCAACCAACCGGTCAAGATCGACGTCGGCGACGGCCATATCGCAAGTGAGGAGCTTCGTCGCGGCGAGTTTCGAACCGTTTTCGTAGACGAGGTTCTCGCCCGCAAAGACCATGTCGGTCGTAGACTCGCCCTCACTCGCGTCCGCGTAGGCATAGGCGCAGTACAGGCGCGCGCTCTGATTGGAGATAAGGCTGCGGCGGTAATCTGCCTTACCGATAATCTCGTCCGAGGCCGACGGGTTGAGAATCACCGTCGCGCCGGCAAGCGCCATCTCGGTCGAAGGGGGTGCCGGCACCCACAGGTCCTCACAGACCTCAACGCCCAGCACCAGGTCCTCGGCGCCTTCATCACAGCAACGGTAGACAAGCCCCGAACCCAGCGGGACCGGACCCTGACCGGCAAACTCGACCCACACAGGATCTGCGGGCGCCGGAGCAAACCAGCGGCGCTCATAAAACTCGCCGTAATTGGGCAGATACTTTTTAGCCGTAAGACCCAAAAGCTCGCCCGCACAGCACACGGCAGCGCAGTTGTAGATATTCTCGGCAACTGCAACGGGAAGACCGATGGTAAAGACGACCGGCAACTCACGGGTTTCATCGAGGATGTGCACAAGTGCCGCCTCGCAGGCATGCAGCAGTGTGCGGTTATGGAACAGATCGGCCGCGGTATAGCCGCACAGATTAAGCTCGGGCAACACCAACGCGCGAACGCCGCGCTCGGCAGCCTCGCGAACAGCCCCCAGCGCAACCTCGGCATTGCCCTCGACATCGGCCACGCGAATCTGCGGCGACGCCGCCGCCACACGCAAAAAGCCGTCGCTTGCTTTCGCGCACGCGGCGCCCGTCTGGTTGAGCTCTGTATCCATAGCATGCTCCTTGCGCATAAAGGCGATTCTTATGGGCACCATTGTAGCGCCTTGCCTGCGCGCCGTCGTTTTAGGCGCGCTCCGCGGGACACGATAGGCCTCGTCAAATCCTTGAGAGACGGAGCGCATATGGAACTAAATACATGGACGCACGACAAGCTTCCCGAGTTCGCTCCACAGCCCAAGGTACCGAGGCCCAAGAAACCACGGGCGAAGAGCTCGACTGCCACAATGTTCCCGATTTGCCTTATGGAAACCGCTGCGGGTGCAAGCGTAGAGTAGCGAGCGCATCGACGTATGCAGCGTCCCCAACCGACGCCCTAGGATTGGCCGTCCTTCCCGGCCGGCGCGCTGTGCATATACTAGGACAGCAGGATGGGGCACGAAAAGTTACCTGAAATACGTACAGCGGGAGGTGGCCACAAAAGCCGCCTCCCCACTCTCAGCTAGCGTGCCAGCACGTACTGATAGGTATCCCCCATGGGCACAAAGCTCACCGGCACCTTGGCAGAATCCAATCCCGCCCCCTCGAGCGCACGCGGCACCCAGGTTGCCATGTATTCCATGCCTGGTTCCTCGCCGTTGAAATGCCCCATGTGGATAATGCACTTGCCCTGGCCGAGCATCGCGGCGTCGCGCACGTACTCGCTCGCCGTAAAATCGATAAGTTCCATGGCAAGCAGGCAATCGATGCCCTCGGCGTCCATCTTGTTGAGCGTCTCGGTATCACCCACAGGGTGTCCCATGATATGCATGGGAATGCGCACGCGGCGCACGGGAGCATCCATGTCGCCAATCACACGCGTACCGGCAAGCCCCAAACGCTCGACAATATATGCCGCCAGCTCGCGCACCGGCATCTCGCGAATCTCAAAGTCCATGCAGTCGCGCCCGATGCGGTAGTCGAGCCAGCCGAGTTTGTCGGCAAGCCCGTAGAAGATGCCGTCGGCTAAAGTGCCGTCTTCCTCAAGAGGCACGCCGGCATGAATGTAGTCGTGGCAACGCCAGACCACGCCGCCCCACTCCTCGAGTAAGGCGAGCTTGGCCGCAAACGCGCTGTTGCCGGCCACCACATCGCGATGGTCGCCGTGGTTCCAGAAGATTGCTTCGTGCGAGATGATTAGATTGGCGCCTAGCTCCTTCGCACGGCGCACTACCTCGACCGTAGGCCAGATACAGGTCACAACGCCCGTGCAGGCGCAGTCGAGCGCCTCGGCGCCAAAGGTCACCTGATCGCGCGTCGTCGCCGGATCGATGGGCTTGCCGGTAAAGGCATCCATGCTGGAGCAATATCCCTTCACGGCCTCGATAACATCGTTGATAGTCATATGTGCTCCTATCGATAGCGGAAAACGGCCCCGCAAGGCCGCTTTCCAAGTTTAAACATCGCTGAGTTGATACTAGCGCTCGGAAACAGGTCCATTTTCGAGCTCGTCCTCGGTAAACCCAAAGAAGAACGTAAGGGCAAAGGCCGCGATAAACCCTACAGCACCGGCGATGCAGGCGTTGATGAAGTTCTGCACGTCACCGCCCACAAAGGCGAGCAGATTGAGAACATTGGAGGCAGTACCGGCAACGTAGACGCTCACACCGAGAGACATGCCCAAGGCACCCGCGACAAACGCGCCGGCGATAGCCATGGCAAAAGTGCGGCGATAGCGCAGCATCACACCGTAGATAAAGGGCTCACCCACGCCACCAACCATATTGGCGATTACGTAGCCCAGGCAGAGGGTCTTTTCGTCTTTGTTTCGGAGCTTGAGCCAAGATGCGACTTCGGCGCCGTATGCCGCCCAGAGGCTCAGCGTGGTGGCAGGCAGGATAAACGAGTCGACACCGGTGGCCATAAAGTTAGCGATGGCGATCATGATGAGAGCCACATGCATGCCCGAGATTACCATGGGAAGCCAAGCTGCCGCCAACAAGCCGGCGCCGAGAATCGCGACAACACCGCCCGTGGAACCGAGCATCTCAAAGAATGCCGCCAAACCGTTACCGAGCCAAGAGCCAAGTGGCGCAAGAGCGCAAAGCGACACCGGCACCGTTACGAGCATTGTAAAGAACGGGGTGAACACCGTGGAGAGAGTATCGGGCATGACCTTCTTGAACAGGCGCTCGATATAGCTCATCGCCCAAACGGAGAGCAGGATGGGGATCACCGACTGCGCGTAGTTGCCCGCAACGCAGGGAATGCCGTAGACAGAGAACGGGGCACCGTCCGCAGCCAGTTGAATCATCGTCGGATCAATGAGAATGCCGCCCATAAACGCACCGAGCACTGGCGTCACGCCGATATTCTTGGCGGCGTTATAGCCAAGGTAGATGGGGATGAAGTAGAAAGCTGCATCATAGACCATGTTCATAAGAACATACAGGTCGCTCGTTTCAGCGATAACATTGGCCATCGTGGGACCGAGGACTACGGCGATGGTCTTAAAAAGACCGGCGCACATCATAACGGGGATCATCGGCACCATGGAGCTCGACAGGTAGTTAAGGATATTGTTGCCGATTGCCTTGGGTGTAAGCTTTTCCTTGGGCTTATCAAGATTCTCGTCGACGGCGTCTTGCTTGGCAAAGCCGCCGAGCTTACAGAGCTCGTCATAAACCTTGGGCACATTCTGGCCCACGATCACCTGGAACTGCGATCCCGAAATCTGGGCACCAAGCACGCCGTTGATCTTTTTGATCTCCTTGATATCGGGCGCATCGATATCTTTGAGATTGAAGCGCAAACGCGTCATGCAGTGCGCAACAAACGTTACGTTTTCCTTGCCGCCAACGGCCTCGAGCACGTCTGCTGCAATCTTTTTGTTGTCAGCCATGGCTGAACTCCCTTGCTTTTCCAGCGCCCCGCGTTTGCGCGCTTGCGGAGCGTATCGATAACGACAGGCCTGACATCAGGCGATTCAAAAAGAAGGAAGAATGACAAAAAACAGAAGAGCCCCGAAGCATAATACGGACAGGGAACTGTCTACGTCATGCTTCGAGACTCTTCTCGAATAACACCTTATGTGCGAGTAATCTTAAGACCGGAATGCCAGAGCGTGCCCCAAAAGGATTGTCCAATCCGGCAAACGGTCAAAATACAGCGGCGAACGGCGTTCTACATACGCGACCCCGCACAGACGCGGTTGACATGGAGCATCAAGTAAACCTTCTCCTCATCGGTGAGCTCGGCACCAAAGCGCTCGGCGATAAGCTCGGCCATGCGGTCCACGTACTCGGCCACATCGGGATGTTGCTCGCAGAGCGGCCCATAGAGCGAGCCGTTCTCAGTATTGAGGGGCTCGCCGCTCTGCACGCGCTCAAGCAGGTAACGCACGTGCGTGGCATAACGGCAGAAATCAAAACCGTCGCGATCAACACCAACGCCAAGCTGAGACTCGATAATCTCGGTAAACTTCTCAAGGAGTGCTTCATCCTTGCGGACCGTGTTGGACTTGGCCTTGGAAGAAGATGCCACCACGCTGTTGACGATGCAAAGTGCGATGCCGCTCGCTTCACTCGGCGGCATCTTGATGTTGAACTCGCGATTGATGCCCTCAAGCGCAAACTTTGCAATTTTGTGCTCGATGGGATACATCTGCCGCACGTCATAGGAAAGCGGCATCTGAACAAACATGTGCTCGCGGCAGCGCTTGATGGCAAAGGCGATGTGGTCGGCCATGGTAAAGGGCAGGTTGGCCGAGAGTTCACGCGAGATGTTGGAGCGCGCGATATCGGCGATCTGGGCGGAAAACTCCATCACCTGCGGGTCAATTTCGTCGAGGAGTGCCAGATAGCGAGAGTCGACGCCGTAGAACGTGCGCTCGATCTTGTCGAGCATGACCTCGTCGGGGCCGTCGGGAAACCCGATGCCACGCCCGAGCGCCACAAGCTCGCGCCCTTTGGCATTGACGCAGATAACCGTGTTGTTGTTTATTCGCTTAAGAATCTTCATGCTGCTCCCCACTTGGCACGGGAGTGCCACGAGGTTGATTATTCACACGGAATCGAAGTCAGTCAACAGGCACCACTAGAGAAAGGCCCTCGCGAGGCGAGCCTTGATTCTCCCTTGATTCTCATTTTCAGGGTATCTCGCAGAGCCAAGAGGATGCAGGCGGCGGTCGCCTCCATTGTACTGTCATGTGCGATCAGTGCTAACGGGGCAGACTCATGATTAAAATTGGAAAAGGGAAGTCAGAATAGCGTTTAGCAGTAGAACGAGATCTCGTCCATAAGGAAGAGTGCCCGATAGCCGCTAATAAGAAATAGGCTAGGCAGCTTTTGCTCCTCCGCTTGCGGCGTAGCGATACAGCAGATGGGCGTTATTGCTCAGAAAAGTCTCAAAGCCTCGCTTCTCCTCGTCGGTGAAACGCCCCTCCCACATGGTCCAATTGTAAGAAGGCAGCTCACAACGAGCGGAGTCGAAGCCCCCTGCCGTCGGCCGTTCAAAATGCACGATAACCTTTTCAATATCGCTATCTGTAATCAGGTCAGAATGAATGACCTCGGTACCATCTTCGAATGTCATATAAGGGAACATCACGTAAACCACCTCGCAAACATAAATCCAGTTTAGCATCAAGCTATTGCACCAAAGACAGCAAGCCCCCTTGATGAGTTGATGGTATCTGTTAAATGTCACGCACGATTCACATCTGGTGGGTACCCTGATGGCTACACGAAACGAAGCAGATTTACACCGGGAGGACCCCGTATGACAACCAAGTACACCGACGCGCCGCGTACACGCGTCATGACTCCCGCCGCACTGAACAACGGCGTTCACGAAAACCATTCCATCGGACAGACCATGGCCATCGCGCCCAAAAAGGGCCTGTTCGACGACATTTCCATTCCCCAGATCATCGCCGGCGCCGCAGCTGCCGCCACGAGCGTGGCGCTTGCTTCAAAGATCGGCATTGCCGGCTCGGTGATTGGTGCCGCTGTGAGCTCGGTCATCACCGTTGTGTCCTCGCAGGTCTATCGCCACTTTATCTCCGCCAGCGCCGAAGCAATCAAGGGCACGCATGCCGCTGTCGACTACCCTGCCGGCGCCTACGAGCCCGTTGAGCCCAATGTCGAGGAGCACCTAGGTGGCGCCGCAACCACGCAGGAGATGCGCCAGGTTGCGGGACGCGCGACCACGGCGCGCGTCGCTCCCAACAGCCTGCGCGCCAAGGCGGCGGCTGAGCGCAGCCAGACGCAAAAGAAGGTCATCGTCTTCTCGATCGCTATCGCCATCGTCGCGGTCATCGCCTGCGCCGGTGCCATCCTTATCACCACTGCCGGTGAGGGTCTGGGCGAGCGTCCCGAGCCAATCCTGTCGTCGCGCACGACCGAGAGCGATGCAAATGGCAACACCCAGTCGCAGGATCAGCAGGCACAGACGGACGACACGCAAGACAGCTCTGCCTCTGCCAATTCGTCCTCGAACACCCAAAACCAATCGCAGGGCACCGATTCCTCTACGGCCAACAGTAGCTCGCCGTCCGGCACGACCAACTCAAGCCAAACGGCTGACGGTTCGCAGTCGAGCACGGGCGACCAGACGAGCGACACCACTTCGGGAACGGGCACAGCAGACAGCAGTAACACCAACAGCTCGAACAGCTCGAGCGGAACCGCGTCCGGCACGGCATCTGGCAACTCGAGCCAAGGCACGGCATCGGGCAACTAAGCACATTTGCCTCTCATAGATAACCGACCTGTACAACGGGCGCGAACCGGCAACGGTCGCGCCCGTTTACCTTGGGCGCCGTCATGGCGAGCGCCATGCGATGGTAAGATGCTTTACATGTGTAAAGAGGAGATTTGCCATGAGCAAGACAATGGTTACGCCCACGCTTTCGCTGGGCAACCACATCTATCTGTATCGCCTGCTGCGCGATGCGATTGGATGCGGCAAGCATACGTTTATGACGCAGGTCGAAGAGGCACTCGCCGCTGGCGGCATGGCCGCTTATGACCTGGGCTTCGAGTCCACGCGCGAGCTGCTCGAGGAGCTCGACGACTGCATTAAGCTGACCGTCTTTAAGGGCGGTCGCCTGTATGCCACCGTCATCGCCAACGAGGCCTGGGATGCCGCCCTTGCCAAGGGCGAGGACAAGCCCAAGGCAGCCAAGGGCGCCAAGCAGTCCTACAAAAAGAAAAAGCGCGGCGAGAAGGACCTGAAGGCCGTGCGCCCCAAGCACGTTAAGCGTCCTGAGCCCGAGCCCGTGGTTGAAGCTGTGCCGAAGCCCGAGCCCGAGGCAGAGATCGAAGTCGCTATTGAGGCAGCTGCAGAAGCCGAACCCGAAATCGCCGCCACGACCGATCCCGAAGTCATATCCGAGCAGGAAGCAACTGTGGAGCTCAACGAAGCGCCCAAGTCGACAACCGAAGAAGCCGCTGACCAACCCGAGACGCCTGCGCTCCAAAACAGCGATGTCTTTGGCAACGAGGCCGAGGACGATCAGCCCGAAGAACTCGCAGAACAGGACGCTACCGAGGCGGCATCGGAGCCCGAGGCACCGCAGCCCGCCATCTCGCTCACGGTCGTCTATGACCCCGAGAACGCCAACGCCGGCATCACCACCATGGCATCCACGCCGGTCGAGACAAAGCCGTCTGTCGAGGCAGAGGACGCCCCGCAAGCCGACGCCAAAACCGAGACTGAAGACACATCCGTCTCCGTGGAACCGACAGATTCCGCAGTTAAGCCAGAACCGGCGCCCGAGTCTGCACCCGTCATCGAGTCCGCATCCGCACCTGTCTATGACCAAATTCCCGCACCGGTACCGGCTTCGGTACCCGCAGCAGCACCGGCCCCCGCACCCACAGCACCGACCATCCCCGAGGACTTCCCCGTCGATTTCGCAACCGAGGTCTTCTGCCCCGGCCCGTTGCTACACCAGCTGTCGACCTATCTCCCCTACGGCGCCGACACGCTCGGCATCGTCGGCGAGTACTACTGGATCGCCCGCGAACGCGGCACCATCGAGGCCGCGCGAAACCGCGCAATCTTCCCCCTGCGCTACACGCAGGCCGGCGAGCGCCACGAAGTCACCGTGCGCATCCGCCGCAACACCACCGGAGGCCTCGGAGCCACCTGGACCGTCGACAAGGTTGAAGAATCCAACGAATAGCAAAACGCGGCGAACGTCACAAATACGTTCGCCGCGTTTTTTTATTTTCCCAGGTTGAGCATACGTTCGTGTGACAAAGGGGCTGTCCCTTTGCCACATCAAACTAGTCCCTGGTAAGTTTCCTGTGGATACGATGCGGCTGGGATGCGTCCTCGCCCAGGCGCTCGATGCGGTTGGCCTGATAGGCCTCGAAGTTACCCTCAAACCAATACCAGTTGCCCGGGTTCTCATCGGTGCCCTCCCACGCCAGGATGTGCGTGGCAACGCGGTCCAGGAACATACGATCGTGGCTAATGACCACCGAGCAGCCCGGGAACTCGAGCAGCGCCGCCTCGAGCGAGGACAGCGTCTCGACGTCGAGGTCGTTCGTGGGCTCGTCGAGGAGCAGCAGGTTGCCGCCCTGCTTGAGCGTAAGCGCCAAGTTCAGACGGTTGCGCTCGCCACCGGAGAGCACGCCGGCGCGCTTCTGCTGGTCCTGACCCTTAAAGCCAAAGCTCGCCACATAGGCGCGGCTCGGGACCTCGGTCTCGCCGACCATCATGTGGTCCAGGCCGTCCGAGACGACCTCCCACAGGTTCTTGTCGGGGTCGATGCCGGAACGGTTCTGGTCGACGTAAGAAATCTTGACGGTCTCGCCCACCTCGAGCTCGCCCGAAGTCAGCGGCTCCAAACCCACGATGGTCTTGAAGAGCGTGGTCTTGCCGACACCGTTGGGGCCGATGACGCCCACGATGCCGTTACGCGGCAGGGTGAATGAAAGGTCGTCGATGAGCACGCGGCCATCGAACTCCTTGTGCAGGTGATGGGCCTCGAGCACCTTGTTGCCCAGACGCGGGCCCACAGGGATGCGGATGTCGGTCCAGTCGAGCTTCTGGCTTGCGCGGGCCTCGGCCTCCATCTCCTCGTAGCGAGCCAGACGGGCCTTGTTCTTGGCCTGGCGAGCCTTGGGCGAGCTGCGCACCCACTCGAGCTCGGCCTCCATGCGCTTGGCGAGCTTGGCATCGCGGTTGCCCTGCGCCTCGATACGCGCGGCCTTGGTCTCCAGATACGTGGAGTAGTTGCCCTTGTAGGGATAAAGGTGGCCGCGGTCGACCTCGCAGATCCACTCGGCAACGTTATCCAGGAAGTAGCGATCGTGCGTGACGGCAAGGACCGCACCCTGGTAGTTGTGCAGGAAGTGCTCGAGCCACAGGATCGACTCAGCGTCCAGGTGGTTCGTGGGCTCGTCGAGCAGCAGCAGGTCGGGAGCCTCGAGCAGCAGCTTGCACAGGGCCACACGGCGGCGCTCGCCGCCGGAAAGCACGTTGACCGGCATGTCGGAATCGGGCAGCTGCAGGGCGTCCATGGCCTGGCCGAGCTTGGAATCGATATCCCAGCCGTCGGCGGCATCAATCTCGTCCTGGAGCTTGCCCATCTCGGCCATGAGGGCGTCCATGTCGCAGTCCGAGTCGCACATCTCCTCGCCGATCTTGTTAAAGCGGTCGACCTTGGCAAGCATATCGCCAAACGCCATGCGCACGTTCTCGATGACGGTCTTGTCGTCATCGAGCGGCGGCTCCTGCTGCAGGATTCCTACGGTGTAGCCGGGGGTGAGCCTGGCATCGCCGTTGGAGACTTCCTCGATACCGGCCATAATTTTGAGCAGGGTCGACTTACCCATGCCGTTGGGACCCACAACGCCGATCTTAGCACCGGGATAGAAGCTCAGGGTCACGTCGTCAAGAATCACCTTGTCGCCATGGGCCTTGCGAGCCTGATACATCTGGTAGATAAACTCCGCCATTTGCCTGTTTTATCCTTTCTACCTGCTGTTTCCCTATTCTTGATTCGCTTTAGTGGAAACGAAATGAGGAAACCAGCTCTGAAACTTAACGAAAAAGGGGCATGGTTGCCCACACCCCCTAATACTACCTGGGAAAAGTCCCCCTTAACACACTATGAACTGCGTACGCTAGTTTTCCGCAACCTTAACGAGCAGCTCGCTGCGATTTGCGCCACAGCAGATACGAATAGACGTAGGCAGCTCCAGCTGAACCAAACGCCAGAACCGCAATCACCGCGGCGACGACTTCACTCGAAAGCACGCTACCGGCCACGCCCATCACAATCAAACCAACACCCAGCACCATAAAGCAGGCGCCGCCAAAACGCTGCGTACGGCGCCAGTTCTCGGGATCGGCAAGCGCCCAAGGCGTCTTGATACCGAGCGTATAGTTCTGCTTCACACGCGGCAAGTAGTTGCCTACGCCGATGAACAGCAAACCGATAGCACCGGAAATCAGCACGTTGACCGAACCGACCGCCGGCACCACGCCCCAGACCGTAAGCTCACCCAACCAGCTTATGGCACACATGAACAAGGTGAAGGCGATTACGAAGCCCTGATAGAACTTGCCCGAGGTTCGATATGCCTCACCTTTGGGGTCAATGCGTGGCACCACGTAGAACATTGCAAGAAGTGCCAGAGGCAGCACGCCGAGCGCGGAGGCCATCCAGCTAGGGCCCCAACCGTCGACGGCGCCGTTCGCTCCCCAGTGCGTGGGAATCTGTGCAGGCAAGCTCGGCATCACCATAAGGTGCGCCGCGACATTAATAGCGCAGACCACAACAAGCATGGCCCATACACGCGGCGATACCCCCGTGGCGTGAATGCCCTTGTTTTCTTTATTCATCCTCATCACCTTCAGTGTCCGTAAAGCCCATAAACCAGCCAATCAAGTCCTGCATGACGGTGGTGTTTAAGCCGTAAACGATGTTTTGGCCATGGCGCTCGTCGGTCACCAGCCCGGCGTTTTTGAGCGTCGCCAAATGATGGCTCAATGACGGCTTGCTGATGTCAAAATGCTCGGCAAGCTCCCCGGCCGTACAATTGCCCTCGCGCAGCAACTCCAAAATGCGCCGTCGCGTTGGATCGGCAAGCGCCTTAAAACCCTCTCCCGGCATAGGACCTCCTCTCACTATCTATCACGACGCGCACAGTATACTCGTTATTTAGATGTTTGTCTAATTATCTAATTTGATACTACGTATAGAACATTCGTTCGTTTTTAGATACAATGGGCCAAGAAGCAGATGGGTCAGCTCCCTCTTACCAAGAAGGAGATGGACTATGAGTATTGACGATGTTCTGACGTTGTTATTGCTTGTAATCGCGGCCGTTGAGCTCGGCATCCACATTGGAGGTCGAATGAAATAGCCGCCCCCGCGTAATGCGAAGACGGCCACTTCTCACGCCATAAACGTGTTTCGGAGTTGGCTAACCCGCGGCAACGGGTGCCATCTGCTTCATCTTATGCGAATCCCGACCTCATTTCAACAAGCCTCAAGGGCTCAAATGGAATCGCGATAATACCTATAATGACGATAGCTAAACACGACCCGCTTCCCCATCGGAGGATATCTATGACCGAAACCGCAGCTGCAGGTCCCGTCGAGACTCGCGACACCAAGCTCGAGATCATCATGGGCCGCGAGGCGCTCAATAAACTCGCCAACGCCACGGTGCTGGTGCTGGGCTGTGGCGGCGTGGGATCCAACTGCTGCGAAGCGCTCGCACGCGGCGGCATTGGCCATTTTGTGATCCTGGACAAGGACATCATCGCGCCCAGCAACATCAACCGCCAGGCCATCGCCTTTCACAGCACCATCGGCAAGCGCAAGGTGGATGTAATGGAAGCCATGATCAACGACATCAATCCCGCTGCCACCGTTATCAAACGCACCGAATACCTGCTGAGCGACACCATCGATGATTTCTTCGCGAGCGTTTTGGAGCAGACAGGTGGCAAGCTCGATTACGTCATCGACGCCATCGACACCATTTCGGCCAAGCTCGCCATTGCCAAATATGCTCAGGACCACGACATCCGTTTGGTTAGCTCCATGGGCGGGGCTAACAAGCTCCATCCCGAGTGCCTCCGCTTTGCCGACATCTTCGATACGGTACGTGACCCCATGAGCCGCATCATGCGCAAAGAATGTAAGAAGCGCGGAATCAAGAGCCTACATGTACTGTTTAGCTGCGAGGAATCGGTTAAGACACAGCCCCGCGACCCTTCCAACATCCACGAGCGTACCGAGCTGGGCACCGCCAGTTTTATGCCGCCCATCATGGGCCAGATGATTGCCGGCGAGGTTATCAGACAGATCAGCGGACGCGGCACCGAGCGCGTGCGCGCCGACGGCCAGCGCTTGGACTAGCAGGGATGCCGCGATGGAGCCGCAGCTGTTTGATGCACACTGTCATCTTGATTTGATGGCCTGCCCGGATACCGTTGCCGATGAGACGAGGGCACTGGGTCTGGGTCTATTTGACTGCGGCGTCGACCCACGCGACTTCGCGGCAGCAAAAACACGTGCCAGTCACCGCCCGAGCATCATCGCGGGCGTCGGCCTCCATCCCTGGTGGCTCGCCGACGGCCGATGCAGCGCTACCGAAATCGATCTGCTTTGCGAAGTTGCTGCACAAGAGCGTTTTATCGGCGAGGTGGGACTCGACTTTTCCGCACGCTTTGCAGGAAGCGAGCCGCTACAAATACAGGCGCTTGACCGGCTCTGCGATGCGCTCGTGCAGCATCCTCTTGTCGGGCGTGTGATATCAATTCACGCCGTTCGTTCGGCAGGAACCGTACTGGACGTCCTCGAATCGCATGGACTACTCATCCCAAACCCCGACTCCCCCGCTATCATCTTCCACTGGTTTAGCGGTACTTCGGACGAACTCGTCCGCGCGCGAAACGCAGGCTGCTATTTTTCCGTGAACGAGCGTATGCTCGCCACCAAGCGCGGCCGCGAATATGCCCGACAGATTCCACTCGACCGTCTACTGCTCGAGACCGATGCGCCGGCCGAGCCAAACACAGAAACAAGCGCGCAGTCGCTCATCAAATCGCTCGCAAGGACCTCGATGCGCATTGCCTCACTCAAAAACTGTGACGCAAAGCGCATCGAGTCGGTAGTTTTAGCAAATGCGCACTCTGTTTTTGACCTTCGCTAACCCCTGTGGGCAAAAATGCCAAGGGACATGCGAATCGCACAACGCAGTCCTTATTTTGGAAGCCAGTACAATTCGGCAGCATTACACCAATTCGTGCATGAGATCACGGTTGCGTGCATACAATTCGTCAAAGATGTGACGGCGCGACGCATATAACTCGTGGGCAGCCATATCGGGCACGATTGTTTGCGCAACGCCAAGGACTTGGGCGAGCTCATCCCATGATGCATAGGCGCCACCTGCGAGAGCTGCCATGATGGCATCACCGAAGCATGCGCCCACCGTAACCTTGGCAACCGAGACCTCGCGCCCGCATACGTCGGCGATAGCTTGCATCCAAACTGGATTCTTGGTTCCACCTCCGACAAGCATAATGCGCCCAATTGGCAGTCCATGCTCTCGCTCGATAATGTCGACATGGGATGCAACGGTATACGCGACGCCTTCCAAGGCGGCGCGAACCATATGGGCTCGCGTATGCCTTCCGGTCAAGCCAAAGAAGACGCCACGCGCCTCGGGATCGTTGAGCGGAGTACGCTCCCCCGCAAAGTACGGCAGACACAGGAGCCCATCGGCACCCGGCGCCACATCGGCGGCATCATGCGCCATAACCGAATATGCATCGGGGCCACCGTGGCCCTCGGCCTCTACGGCGTCGCGATACAGCTCTTGGCGCAGCCACGATGTGAGCGCACCCGCCGTATTGGTCCCCGCGCAGATCCCGTAAGTTCCGGGAATGATAAACGTCCCTGGCCACAGACGTGCATCATCGATCATATGATCAGCTAGGTAGATGAAATACGCCGTACTCCCCAACTGAACCATCATATCGCCGGGACGGAATACACCCGTCGAAATGGCCTCGGCACCAGAGTCGCCCGTTCCCACTAAGACAGGTGTCCCTGCCGCGAGCCCCGTCGCCTCAGCCGCACGCTGCGTAATCACCCCGGCAATATCGGTAGCCGACATTACCTCCGCCATCTGGTCAGGCCGGCAGAAACGAGCACATTCCCGAGCATCAACCTTCCAAGTGTAGCGGTCATATAGGGGAAGAAAATCCTCCGCCAAATAACGGTCCACCGTAAAACGCCCCGTCAACTTTGCGCACAGAAACGATGACGCCGTCAGGAACTTCGCGGCACGTTCGTGCACCTCGGGCATATTCTCCTTAAACCACAAGATCTTAGGAGCAATATCTGACGAACAGGGATCGTGCCCGAAAAGTTCGCGCGCGCGATCTGACCCATATTCGGAAAGAAGCTCGTCAATCTGCGGCTTCGAACGTGCATCGACTCCATACAAAATCGCGGGCGCCAGCGCGTTGCACTCGGTATCGACCGGCACACAGTCGCAACCCAATGCGGAAAGGCCCACGCATCCGATCTGTGCCGCGTTAACCCCCGATCGCGCCACCAGCTCGCGCGACAGGCGGCAAAAATCGCCCCACCAAACTGCCTCCGCATCATGCTGGTACCATCCATCACACGGGTTGTCCGTCTCGTGTCCACAAGAGGCCTGGCAAACGATGTTGCATCGATCATCGATTAAAACGCCTTTAGAGGCGCTTGTCCCAATATCAATACCCAGATAGAGCGCCATAGGTGCCTACTCCCCTCGCGCCGTGCGAGCGGCAGCCATAAAACGAGCTACCCGCTCAACATCAACCGGGGCATCCAGCTTTCCGTCGCGCTTTAAGCACGTGCCGACAAACGCGCCATCGTAGTGAGCAAATACGTCAGCCACGGTATTTTCGCGACAACCGGTGCCACATACCACAGGCACTTCGCCAACACGCTCGCGGACCTCATCGGCAAGCTCGCCCGAAGCGCCGCGACCGGCAGCCGAACCGCCGATGACCATCGCATCCGGTAGGCAATTAAAGAGAAGTGAATCGGCAATGTCCGCAGTCGTGCGGTCGTTGAGATAAACCTCCCCCTCGCTCGTGATGAAGTGAAAAAGCTTGAGGTCGTCCAGGCGCAGCGCCGCCTTGCGACGCATGGTGTGAGCGAAATCTCGGTTAATCAGCCCGAGATCACCGGCCCAGGCACCGCAAAAATTGCAGCGCGTGAACTGCGCGTCGACGGCAGCGCACAGCTCGATTGTGGCATCACCATCGTAAATAGCTTCAGCTCCCCAAGGAGTCGACAGATCATGGGATAGAGCCCCGATTACACAGCCCATCGATGCAAGGGTTGAGGGAGAAACATGCTGCTCATAGGGCATCGAGAGCTCATTGGTAATCAAAATGCCATCGACACCGCCCTGCTGCAACGCCTCGAGATCGCGCTTGGCGGCTTCCACGACCTGCGACACGCTTCCGCCCGGGTAATACAGTGGATCGCCCGGCAGAGGACGCAGGTGCAGCATTCCGATAACCGGCTTTTCGGTCTTGAACATCGAGGTTAGAAACGACATAACGTGCTCCTTCTTAGGGTCATTGCAGGGACGTTACTCCCCCAGCACCTCGACGTACACTTTTCGCTTCTGCGGACCGTCAAACTCCGCAAGATAGATGTTCTGGGCACCTCCGCACACGATGTGGCCATCTTGGACGGGAAAGAAGCAACTGTTTCCACAAATCATGCTCTTGATATGCCCACAGGAGTTGTTACCGGTGGCTCCATAGCTCGGCAGGAAGTGTGCATGCGCATAGGGGGCATCGAGTGGGGCGATGCGATCAAGCGTCTCCATAAGATCCGTCTCCACGCAGGGCAGCCCCTCGTTTACCACGATTCCGCAGGTCGTATGCGACAAAATAATCGCCGCCAAGCCATTGGTCACCGAGCTGCGCTCGATGGCAGCGTGCACGTCCTCGGTAATATCGATGAACTGGTCCGGAGCAGTCGATAGATAGCTCAATGTCTCGAGCGTCACCATGTTCACTCATCCCCTTCAAGAAAACGCAGGGCATTACCCCAGTAGAGCCTTTCTCGCGCATCATCGCGCATGGGCACGGTATCGAGCGCCCGCTTGAGTTTGAATGTACGGAAGCGCGGCGTATTGCTGGCGAACATCACTTGGTGCGATAGCGCGCGCTCATACCACAGCGGCCCCATATCGACAGTGAAAAGACGCTGCATCATCTCCTCGGGCGAATCGATGTAAGTGATAGAGGTGTCCGCGTAGCAGTTGGGATACTTGAGCAGCATCGCCACGGTCTCGCGCACCCAGGGCCAGCCAAAATGGGTCAAACTAAAACGCACATTTGGATGCGTTGCGATTGTGTGCTCAAATGCAAGCGGGTTACTGCGCGAGAGCTCTGCGCCCGGCTCCCAAGACATACCGGCATGGAAAACCACCGGCTTGTTATAACGCTCGCACAGTTCGTAAAGCGGCTCGGCCACAGCATCATCGGGGGCAAAACCCTGCTTTGCAGGATGCAGGCAAAGCCCCTTTGCCCCCAACTCGGTAAAGGCGCGCTCCAATTCGTCTGCGGCACCGCTCACCTGCGGGTCTACGCTCGCAAATCCCCACAGACGATCGGGATGTGCGGCAACCAGCATGGCAATCTGGTCATTGGTGCCAAAGTGCCCTCCGCATGCCGTGGTTACATCGAGCGGCATGAGCACGCTCTTCTGCACATCGCAGACGTCCATCTCGACTTGAAGCTCATCCCAATCCATGGGGCCCATATGCCCCATACCAAATTCTCGTGACCAAAAACCGAATCCATCAGGCTCATCACCCGGCGTACAGATCTCGCCGTAGAGCATAGGATGGACCAACATGTCGATAACCATTTCGTACTCCTTTCCAGGCATTTGCCCTAGTACGGCTCAAAAGAACCAATCACTCGGGACGACAGCTCAGCGCCCGCCTTCATACACGCCGGAATATCAAGGCCATCGATCACGCCCTTGGTAAACCCGGCGATATACGAGTCGCCGGCACCCACGGTATTAACGACCTTCTCCGCCGGCACGATCCCGCACTCATAGAAGCGCTCACCGTCATAGGCAATGCTTCCCTTCTCGCCAAGCGTGGCAACCGCAACGCGCGGCCCCAATTCCTGCGCGTGACGTACCCAGTCTCGCAGCTCCGGAGTGTCATCTTCAAACGACATAAATGCGTAGTCAACGTAGGGAAAATGATTCTCGCAGGCATATTCGGGATCCTGGCTGAACACCGAGAAGTCCATAACCACCGTCTTGCCCGCATCATGCCACTCGGGCAGGAGGTCCAAACAATTGCCAAACAGGTCGGTATGAATGATGTCATGCTCTAGGATAAACGCCCGGTCGTCTTCATTCGGTCGATATGTCTCCATTACGCCATCGATTGCCTCGAGATGCACACGATCGACGCCGTCTTTCAATGCCATGAGCATCACCGAAGTGTCGCCATCCTCCACCCGCAGGTGTGAGATATCGAACCCCTCGGCAGCCAGCGCCTCCCTCATCTTGTCTCCGTACTCGTCCTTGCCGACAACCGACACGGCGGATACCGAAACGCCCATTCGTGCAAGATGGATACCCCAGTCAATGCCGTTACCAGTCGGATAGAACACGCCGATGTTTTGATAGACGTCCGCGCAGCAAAAACCAGCCGCACACGCTTTAATACCCATACTCTTCTCCAATGTTCAAAAGGGGACCCACCACATAACGAGCCCCCTTTTCGCGTTTCGCTTATTGTTTTGCATCGGCTGTCCAAGGCCTCATAGCCAGACCGCCGTACGCTTTCTTAAGCTATTCGACGATTGGTGCTCCGTGGCCCCAAGAACCTTCCATGCCGCACACGGTCGAGGCAAACCCGGCGGCAAAATCGAGCGCGCGCTCGATGGCCTCGGCGCCATCCTCACCACGCTTGGCGGAATCGAGATAGCACATCAAAAACGAGGTGAGGAACGAGTCGCCCGCCCCCATGGTGTCCTTCATGTCCGTTACCGGTTTAGCCAGCTGGCGGTAATAACGCTCGCCGTCGTAAGCAATGCAGCCCTCGGCGCCCGCCGTAGCCGACACAAAACGCGGACCCAGGCCCTTCACCCATGCCAGACGCTCGCGAATCTCGTCCTCACTCGCGGCATCCGCCGCACTAAAGAAAGCAAAATCGACGTAGGGCGCAATCTGCTCGTAGTACTCGTCGGTGGAGTCGTCCGAAAAGTCAAAAGAGACCGTGACGCCCGCAGCCTTCAACTTGGGCAGCTCGCGCTCGGTAAAGCAATAGTTGCCCGAATGAACCACATCGAACTGCTTCATGTACGAAAGGTCAAAGCGATCGAGGACATAGCGCGCATCGCCACGGATACCGCCCTCGTTGGAGCCGAGGAAGACACGGTCACCGTCAACGACGGTCACGCGAGCCGCTCCGTTCTCGCCAATCATCTGCTCGCACTTGTCAAGTTCGATACCCTCATCCTCGAGGCTTGCAATGACATGCTCGGCAGCGGCGTCATTGCCAAAAATGCCCATGTATGCAGAGCGTGCGGCACCGCATTTCTTGGCATAAACGGCGAAGTTCACCGCATTGCCGCCGGGATACATAGTGTGGATATGCTCGTAGCGATCGACGACGTTGTCGCCAAATCCGAGCGCGTTAACGTTAAATGCCATGGTATTTACCCTTCTAGTACTCGACGACGCCCATGTAGCGACGGAAATCGGGATCATGGTCAAACACCTTGCCGCGTGCGGCACGCAGCTCGCAGTTCATGGCGTAGAACAGCACCGGGTCCAGATAGGCACGGACGCTCGCCGGCACGGCTTCCATACCGTACTCCTTGGCATCGAGCACCATCAGCGTATCGGTATGCGTCTTAAGGAACGCCAGGGCGCGCTCGTCCATAGCACGGCACTCGCTGGAGCCCATCTGCAGGAAGTAAAAAACGCCATCCTGAGTAGCCTCGAAGGGGCCATGGAAGTACTCGGCAGAGTGGATGTAGCTGCAGTGCTGCCACTGCATCTCCATAAGAGAGCAGATAGCGAAACCGTAGGTCTGGCTAAAGTTGGGACCGCTGCCCAGAATATAGAAGAACTCATGCTCCTGGCAAAGCTTGGCAAAACGATCGCCCAGCTCGGCATTTACCTTCTCGCGTGCCGGGGGAAGAATCTTATCCATCTCGGCGATACCGGCATACATATCGGCAAGATCGGCGTAGCCCTCCTGCTGATCGAGCAGCTCTGCCGCAAGCGACAGCGAAATGCCAGCGGGGACCTCGGCCTGCGGCACGCCCTCGCCCCACGGGTAGACCCACGTGGTCCACTTGCCGGAGTCAATCTTGGATCCAGCGTTGTCGGTCTGGGCGATTACCGTAGCGCCGGCAGCAAGGGCAATCTCACAGCCCTCGACGACCTCGGGGGTGTTGCCACTGTGGCTGCAAGCAATGACCAGGGATTTCTCACCCAAGCGGCGTGGGCGCATGATATCAAACTCGCGAGCCGTATAGATATACGAAGTGAAGGTGGTTGCCTCGCGCTGCAGAAGCTCATGAGCCGGGATCAAATCGATCATGGAGCCACCGCAAGCAATCCAGTAGACGCTGTCGAACTTGCCCTTCTCGGCAATTGCCTCTTTGATCAGATCGTGTGCGTTCATATCCAGTTCCTTTCTTGTTTGGCCCGCAATCAATGACGTTGGCTGCGTGGCCGATAGTTGTTTTAGTCAATCAGATATTTCTCGAATGCGGCCATGTTCTTGGCATCTGCCGCCGCCGGGTCATCGTAGTAACGGCCGTCCGTGATTTCCTGGCCCAGCATGCCGTCGAAACCATGGGCGTTGAGTGTGGCGACGAAGGCGTCCATATCGTGCTTGCCATCGCCCCACACCAGATGGCCATACGGATCGCCGTCGATAAAGTGCATCTCGTGAATTGCCCCATCACCAAAGGCGGCAAACCAGTCCTCGAGCGTCTCGCCCGCAACGCCCATCGCGGTTGTATCAACCATGGGCTGTAAGTACGGGCTCGCGACCTCGTCAATCATGCGCTTCGCATCGGAAACCGTCGTCACAAGGTTGCTCTCCTCGGGACGCAGGCTTTCCATCGTAAGCACCAGACCGTGCTCGCCGGCATACTCCGCCAGAATGGACAAGTGCTCGCGGCTGCGCTTCCAGGCTTCCTCGCGGTCCTCGTCCCAGTCGCCCCAGCCCGAGTTGACGGACATACGGTCGCACCCAAGTACCTCGGCAAGCTCAATGCCGTGCTTAAAGTACGCCAGGCTGCGCTGTTCATGCAGCGGTTTGCGTGCGCAGTACTGCCAAGGATAGACAACATTCTCGGGGCACAGAGTACGATACCTAAGCCCACGGTCTGCAGCCTTTTTCGCCAGGACCTCAGCCTCAAAGTAGCCCGTATGGTCGAGTGTCACATGCGGCTCTGCACACCACAGCTCAATGGACTCAAAGCCCAAACGCTGCTGCACATCAAGGAAGTAATCGAGCGACCACATGATGTAGTGGATATTCATGCCCGCAATCTGTTCGCGGCGCAGCGTCGGTTTGGATTCAGACATCTTATGCCTCCTTATTTCGATCGAACACGATTTGTCCGTCCGACATCGTCATATCAACCGAAAGATCGCGTGCGTCGCGATAATCGAGGTCGAACACATCCCGATCGAGCACGCAGATATCGGCAAGCTTGCCGACCTCGAGCGTACCCAGCTCGTCTTCGCGCATCAGATCGTACGCGCCCCCGGCAGTCCAAGCGCGCAAGAGCTCGACAAGTGTCAGCGCGTTGGCCTCATTCACGGGCAGTCCATCGTCGAAGTATCCGCCGCACGCGCTGTAGATTGACTCGCCCAGGCTCGGAATCAGCAGCGGCAAATCCGTACCACAGCACACCGTGCATCCGGAATCTTCCATGCCGCGGCGATTCCAGCTGTGCAAAAGTCGTGTCTCGCCAATTTGTCGACGCATCATCGACAGGCAATCCTCGCGCCGGTCCAGCGTCAAAATCTGCGGATAGACCTCGCAAATTCCACCTAACTTGCCAAACTCGACAAGATCGGTCGGATCAGAGTTCTCGAGATCGGTAATCGCATGGCGGCGAAGCAACCGTCCATGCTCGTCTCGAGGCAGCGAGGCATAGAGCGCCACGGTGCGACGAACGGCGCCATCGCCCTGGCAATGCAAGGAATATCGGAAGCCGTCAGCATCAATTGCGCGCAGCTCGTTCTCAATCAGATCCCACTCGGGCTCCTCGACAACCGTCTTGCCGGCAGCGCCCGCATCGGCCGTGTCCTCATAGGGGTCAATCATCTCGGCAAGCCCCGCCCATACGCCTCGATCGGTCATACGGTTGAAGCCAGAAAAACGAACGAACGGACCCCGGAAGCGCTCTCGTGCCTCGCGAGCATATGACAGATTTGCACCGGCACCCACCGGCTGCGACATCATAGAGACGCGAACCGTCAGCTCACCAGATTCCTCACGGCGAGCCATTTCGTCGGCAAAACCGTAGTAGTCATCAAACGCCATTTCCTTGATGGCGGTAACGCCGCGCTCGTTAAGCATGCTCATGTAGTCCGAATACCCCGCACGTACCTCGGGCAGCGCGAGGAAATCGCTCATCATGCGCCAGATCTTCTCGGCATAGCACGCCTGGGGTGTGAAGCCGTATCGCGCACTGGCGGCAGCATTGAGAACGCAGGTCTCCGCACCCGGTGTAAAGCAGACGACAGGGATATCGCCAAAACAATCGTCAAACACAGCTGCCGTATTTGCGTTCTCGGCATCCGATGCCAACATTTCGGGCAGGTTGTGGCCAAAAGCCGCCGCGCAATCCGGATGATCTTCTTTCCATGCACGCAAGAGCGACACGGCCTCTTTGGCATCAGTGATGCCGGACAGATCAGACCCCAACGTCCGCAGCGCCCAGCCTGTATAGAAGGTATGCACATCGATCAGGCCAGGCATGACGGTGCGGTCGCCCAGGTCAACTACCTCGTCCGCCTGGGTCAAATACGAAGCTACCTCACACTTGGTGCCAACCGCCTCAATTCGATTGCCACGGACCGCTACGAAACCTTCAAACGGCAGGTCCCCCGTACCGGTAAAGACGCTCTTAGACGTCAGGACCGTCAAACGATCGGACATTATAATCACCTACGCCGGAAGCATGCCAGAAATGGCAGTAATGACCAAGCCAAACACGACCATGAAGGTGAAGAACTTCCAAATGGTCTTCCACCATTGGCCAAACGAAATCTTAGCCACGCCAAGGCCGGCAACCGTCATGCCCGCCACGGGACTGATGGTGTTGATGGTCTGGTTGGCAAACTGGAGCGCGGTAACGGCCGCCTCGGGATTGAGGCCCATGAGCTCGGTCAGGGGGCCCATAACGGGCATGGTGAGTGCCGCCAGGCCAGAACTCGAGGGAACCAGCAAAGAGAGCAGGCCAAGGACGATATACATAAACGTGGTGTAGACGGCGGCGGGTGCACCGGCGAGCGCAGTAGCGAGCGCCTGGAGGATGGTGTCGATGATCATGCCGCCCTCGGCGATGACCAGAATACCGCGAGCGATACCGATAACGATGGCGGCGTACGCAAAGTCGGCGAGACCCTTAACGAACTCCTCGGCAATCGTCTGCTGGTCAAGACCGCCCAGGATACCGGCAAGCAAGCCCATGCCAAGGAACACGGCGGAAATCTCATTCATGTACCAACCCTGGGTAACAAGACCCCAGACGATAATGCCCATACCGCAAGCAAAATCGATAAGCACGAGCTTCTGACGGGTAGTGAACTCTTCCTCGATGGAGACATCGGTCACGGAAAACTCGATACGCTTGAGCTTATCGTCCTCGTACGTAATGGACGACTCGGGGTTTTTCTTGACGCGCATGGCGTAGCGCATAGCCCATGCGATACCGACGGCAGTGAAGATGACCCAAGAAACGGCGCGCAGCCACAGTTGCGGATTGCCCTCGATGCCAATGATGCCCTGGGCGATCAGAACATTAAACGGATCGATGGTCGAAGCACAATATCCCAGGTTAGGACCAAGGAAGCAGATGATGAATGCCGTCATCGAGTCATAACCGATACCCATCATGATGGGAATGAAGATGGCATAGAACGGCAGGGCTTCCTCAGACATACCAAACGTGGTGCCGCAAATGGACAGCAACGTCATCGTGATGGGAATGATGAGGATGTCCTTGTTCTTGAGCTTTTTAATCACACGGCTCATGCCGGCATTCAAAGCGTTGGTCTTGGTGATGATTGCGAACGATCCGCCAATCAATAAGACAAACGCAACGACGTCGGCAGCCTCCTGGATGCCCTTAGTGGGCGCTTGCAGGACCGCGAAGATATCCTGACCCAGATTGATGGTCTCGCCGGTCTCGGAATCGGTGTAGTTCTTATCGACCTGTTCATAGGTTCCAGCAACGGCGACTTCACGCTCGCCCGCCGCTGTCGAAATCGTCTTGCGCTGATACTGGCCAGAGGGAACGATCCAAGTCAAGACCGCAAAGACAACGATCAGCAAGAACATGATCGTATAGACATGCGGTAATTTGAACTTAAAACGTCTGTTTGTCTTCTTCGCCTTCGTATCTGACATAGATACCTCCAAAGAACTCGAGACTGCATCGCATCTCGCTTCAACGTTTGCACAAGGCAAACGTTCTATGACGTTCTATAGGTTACCAGCAGCTTTTCTCGTCATCAAGATAATTTCAAACTGATTGCCGCAACGCGGTTGAACGGTTGCGTTTGCGCCGTGAACGGTATGGAAACGCCCGGTGAGATGATCCACCGGGCGCTTTCATACGCAATGTCCTAGATGTCAAAAACGTAGCGAGACCCAACGATCCGCTGACGACCGATGATAAACGGCCGTCGCTGCTCATCGAAAAAGAAGGCTTCCATATAAAACAAGGGTTCGCCAACGGGAACTGCCAACAACCGAGCGACCTCGGGCGACGCGCACGCGATCTCAAGCGTGCATGGGTCGGTAAACGCGGGCGTGCGGCCCGTCCGGTTGCGCATGAACTCAAAAATGGATTGGTTAGATAGAGGTGCCGTTGATAGATAGGCGTTGTCCTCGTAAACATATATGTTGTTCTCGAGCATGACAGGGACGCCATCGGCAGTACGCACGCGCTCAACGCAGATCAAGTCAGTTCCAACGGGAACACCAAAGAACTGTGCTTCGGTGGAATCCGCCGGCAGTATCTTTCTCGAAATGACACACGCCCCCGGTTCCATTCCGTTAACGCGGCATGCGTCCGAAAAACTCTGGACGTCATCCTTCTGGCGAATCTTGCGCTTGAGCTTGGGGGCATTGACAAACGTGCCTTTCCCCTGTCGCTTCGTTAAATAGCCCTGTTGGACGAGCTCCTCAATAGCGCGTCGCACGGTAACGCGGCCAACTTTATAGCTCTCAGCCAATTCGAATTCGTTGGGTATCCGCGCACCTGCCTTGTAAGCACCGGAGTTGATTTCGTTTTTGATGATATCGATAACCTGTTGGTACAGCGGTATCGCTGCTTTACCGTCAGTTAGCCCTTCAGTCGGTGGCATATACCCTCTCCAAGCACAATTAAGTCTAAAACGGGCTTAAGGGCATTCAACAAGTCCTTAAGCCCGCATTAGCTTAAAGTATGCTAGGTGTCGCACCAAAATGTCGGCTATTTACTCATCAGACCCGAAAAACGCGCAACTACCGCGCTCCTAAGAAAGCTCAAGCAGCTCCGGCAGCTGGTCGATGATCCTGTCCGCGGCATCCTGGCTAAAGCCAAAGCGCTCCTCGCGCTTGGCAATCACCGTTAACCCCGCGCGTTTGCCGGCAGTGATGCCAGGCACCGAATCCTCAACGCAGCAGCAGCGATTCGCGGGCAGCCCCAGCAGGTCCAGCGCATGCAGGTAGATGTCGGGCTCGGGCTTACTCTCCTTAAACTGCTCGCCGCTCACCACATACTCAAAGGCATCCGACAGCCCGCACGCGTTGAGCACTTCCTCGATGCTATCCATGGGAGACGAGCTGGCAAGCGCCACGCGAACGCCACGGCGCGGCAGCTCTCGAATCGTATCCACGGCGCCTGGGTTAATCAAAGCCTGATAGTCGCGCGGACGCTTATGCGCCCACTCGTCCCAACGGGCCAACGCTTCCTCGCCAGTGAAATGCCCCTTACCGGCGCGCTCAAACCAATCGACCAGCATATGCAGGAAGAACTGATGCGAGGTACCGACTTGCCCATTCAACTCCTCTTGAGTCAGGTTAAGCCCAAGCTCCTTGGCAAACGCGGCAGTCTCGCCCAGGTAGTAATACTCGGTATCGACAATGACACCGTCCATGTCAAAGATAACGGCGTCGAACGGAAATGCGGACACGGCACCCTCCCTAACAAAAGGGCGCCCGCAAGCAGGCGCCCAAACCATGCATTAATCGGCGATTCTAACCCAGCAGCTTATCCAGCGCCACTGCAATACCGTCTTCGTTGTTATTGGCGGTTACCATCTGGGCAACTGCCTTAACCTCATCGACGGCGTTGCCCATGGCAACACCGGTGCCGGCCCACTCAATCATGGACTTGTCGTTCTGGCCGTCGCCAAACGAGACGACCTCGCTGGCATCGATACCGAGCTTGGGCAGGGCACCCTCGAGCGCACGGGCTTTGTCGATACCGGGCGCCGTGTACTCAAAGTACCAGTCGGCCGTAAACATGCCCGAAAGCGTCTGGGTAAAGGGCGCATACATCTCCTCGTAATGCGCCTGCAGGTAGGTCGGATCACCCGCCGTCAGCAGCTTGTCCACGGGATAAGTGTCCACGACCTCATGCAAGCTCTCGACCTCGCGAATCTTAAGATCGCACGCATCGCGCTCGTATTTGACGATGTTTTTCTGCGAACCGTCCGGCAGCGTAATCATGCAGCGGTACGAGTCCTCGACGTGCAAATCGCGACCGAGCGAAATCATAGGGATCACGTCATAGTTTTGCAGATGATCAATCAGACGGTGCAGTTCGTCAGCCGGCATAGCCTGGTCAAAAAGGACATCATCGGTCTGAGCGTCGACCACGTGCGCGCCATTAAAGGCAACTAGCAGACCGTCATGGTTTTGAAGGTCGAGCTCCTGCGCCAAGGCGTGCAACCCCCATGCGGGACGGCCCGAAGCCAAGATGAGCTTAATGCCCGACTCCTGCGCCGCGAGCAGCTTCTCGCGCGTACGCGGGCCGATGACCTTTTGGTCGTTGGTGAGCGTACCGTCGATATCCATTGCGATGGCTTTGATTGCCATATATGCCTCCCTGTCATTGAACAACCTTGTCTGAGCCATCATACAGAACACCCACGGCGGCGCTGTTTGCAACGGGAAAAATGTCATATTGTCCCAAACATGAACGGCGCGCCTTCGACGATTGCGATGCCCGTCGAGGCGCCTCCCGATACATTCCATCCTATCCAAATAGCAAGGGGCCCGTATCCCAACGGATACGGGCCCCTTTCAGCCATAAGCCAACTCGGCCGTAAAAACTACTTGCGATGAGCGCGATAGAACTCGATGAGCGCCTGGGTCGAAGCGTCCTGCTCGGCCTTGGCGGCGTCGTCGTGGAAGGCCGGGGTGATCTGCTTGGCAAGCTGCTTGCCCAGCTCGACGCCCCACTGGTCGTAGGAGTCGATGCCCCAGACCGTGCCCTCGACAAACGTGATGTGCTCGTACAGGGCGATGAGCTCGCCGAGTGCGAACGGGGTCAGCGTGTCGCCGAAGATCGAGGTCGTCGGACGGTTGCCCTCAAAGCAGCGGGCCGGGACGATCTGCTCGGGCGTGCCCTCGGCACGAACCTCGTCGGCCGTCTTACCAAAGGCGAGCGCCTTGGTCTGGGCCAGGAAGTTGCCCAGGAACAGCTCGTGGACGTCCTGGCCGCTGTCGGTTGCGGGGTTGGCAGTGTTGGCGAAAGCGATAAAGTCGGCCGGGACCACCACGGTGCCCTGGTGCAGCAGCTGGTAGAAGGCGTGCTGACCGTTGGTACCGGGCTCGCCCCAGAAGATCTCACCGGTATCGGAGGTCACAGCGCTGCCGTCCCAGCGGACGTGCTTGCCGTTGGACTCCATGGTGAGCTGTTGCAGGTAGGCCGGGAAGCGGTGCAGATACTGGCAGTACGGCAGCACGGCGTGGCTCTTGGAACCGAAGAAGTTGACGTACCAGACGTTGAGCAGGCCCATCAGCGCGACGGCGTTGTTCTCGAGCGGGGTGTTGCAGAAGTACTCGTCGATGGCGTGGAAGCCCTCAAGGAACTGCTGGAAGCGCTCGGGGCCGAGCACGACGATCAGCGACAGACCCACGGCGGAGTCGACGGAATAGCGGCCGCCGACCCAGTTCCAAAAACCGAAGGCGTTGGCGGGGTCGATACCGAAGGCCTCGACCTTTTCGAGCGCGGTGGAAACGGCGACGAAGTGCTTTGCCACGGCCTCGGCGTTCTGCTCATCGGAGCCATCGATGGCGCCCTGAGCCTTGAGCTGCTCGAGCATCCAGGTCTTGACCTCGCGGGCGTTGGTGAGGGTCTCGAGCGTGGTGAAGGTCTTGGAGACGATGATCACGAGCGTGGTCTCGGGATCCAGACCCTTGAGCTTCTCGGCCTGGTCGTTGGGATCGATGTTGGAGATATAGCGGCAATCGATACCGGCGTCGGCATAGGGACGCAGGGCCTCGTAAGCCATGACCGGGCCCAGATCGGAGCCGCCGATGCCGATGGACACCAGGTGCTCGATCTTTTTGCCGGTAACACCCTTCCACTCACCGGAGCGCACGCGCTCGGCGAAGGCATACATGCGGTCGAGAACCTCGTGCACGTCGGCGACGACGTCCTGGCCGTCGACGATGAGCTGGCCCTTCTCGCTTGCCGGGCGGCGCAGCGCGGTGTGCAGGACGGCGCGGTCCTCGGTGGTGTTGATGTGCTCGCCGGAGAACATGGCGTCGCGGCGCTCCTCGAGCTTCACCTCGCGGGCAAGATCGCACAGCAGCTTGACGGTCTCATCGGTCACCAGGTTCTTCGACAGATCGAAGTGCAGGTCACCGGCGTCAAAGCTCAGCTTGTTCACGCGCTCGGCATCGGCGGCGAACCAGGCCTTGAGGTCGATACCCTCGGCCTCGAGCTTCTCCTGATGAGCCTCGAGCGCCTTCCAAGCGGCGGTCGACGTAGCATCGATAGGTGCGGCAACAGTTGCCATAGAGTCCTCCTCAGCATACGGGCGCACGCCTCCATGCGCCCGGACATTCAGATGCCACTATTCTAGCGCAGGTCAAGACTATAATCAGCGAGCGTTGCCAATCGGCCCCCAAACGGCAACCGACCAAAAAGGGACAGGTTTATTTTGGCAGGTCAAACGCTTTACCAATCAAAAATACCTATCCCTTTATGCCAAATATTAGGCCGCGGCGCACACGCTGCCGAGCAGCTCGCGCAGAGGAGACCCAATGCCCTCCAGCAGTTCGGGCGCGATGATGGCAAAAACGGGAACCTCGCCGGCGCCCACGACAGCAGGCACCTTGCCCTCCGAGATAATGCATCCATAAGGGACAAAACCGTCTTCGCCGGCATCGAGCGCCGCCATGCGACGCGCGAGTTCGCGCGCAAAGCCAGCAGTATCGGCATCGCCAATCGCTAGGACAAAGTCCACGCCTTCGTCGGTCGCCAGGGCCACGGCTTCGTCGATCAGCTCGTCTCCCCCGTCGCCCTCAACCGAGCCGCAGCGGAAAAGCACACGCTCGAGCAGGGCCCGGTCGAGCGAGCCGAGCGCCAAAGCGACAAGCTCGTCGCGCGTATGCTTGTCGCCGCCCAACACTACCAACGCCTTGGTCCCACCATAATGAGCAACCAATCGTCCACACCAGCGAGCCACATCTCCGTCCGCGACAAGGCGCGTCGACATACCAAACCCATAGTTGACCATCGTTTCCACAACCCTTCCGTGCATGTAGGTGGTACCAATCGTTAGGCTCATGCTACGAAGGGAGCTTTTCCGAGCTGTTTCGCGCTCTTTAGGGCTGCGTTAAAACCCGATTCATGACCTACCAAAACAAACCAGTCCCTTTTTGACAGGTTTTGACGATGTCCGGACGAGCGGGTATTATCGAACAGATATTCGATAAGAACATGTGTTTGATGAAAGGACACGGATGGCGCACGAGCAGCACACCTATATCTGCATCGACCTCAAGACGTTTTATGCCAGCGTCGAGTGCGTCGACCGTGGGCTCGATCCGCTCACCACCAACCTGGTCGTTGCCGACGAATCGCGCGGGCGCACGACCATCTGCCTCGCCATCACGCAGGCCATGAAGGACTTAGGGATTCACAATCGCTGCCGCCTATTCGAGATTCCCGATGGCATCGACTACATCACGGCCGTACCGCGCATGCAGCACTATATGGAGGTGTCGGCGCAAATCTACGGCATCTATCTGGAATACGTAAGTCCGCAAGACATTCACGTCTATTCAATCGATGAATGCTTTATCGACGTGACGCCCTATCTGGACCTCTATCACACAGATGCGGAAGGGTTCGCCTGCACGCTGCGCGACGAGGTCCTCGCGCGCACCGGCATCACGGCGACGGTCGGCATCGGCCCCAACCTATTCCAGGCCAAGGTAGCGCTCGACATTACCGCCAAGCACGTACCCAGCCGCATCGCCATACTCGACGACGAGACCTTTCGCAAGGAGATCTGGCCCCATCGCCCCATCACCGACATCTGGGGCATCGGCCCCGGCGTGGCGGCCCGTCTCGAAAAGTACGGCGTCTACGATCTGATGGGCGTCGCCGCGCTCGACGAAAACCTGCTTTACGATGAGCTCGGCGTCAATGCCGAATATCTCATCGACCACGCCTTCGGGCGCGAGCCGACAACCATCGCCGATATCCAAGCCTATCGCCCGCAAGCGACCTCGACCACCACAGGACAGGTGCTCTCGAAGGGCTATGCCTACGAGCAGGCCTACACCGTCTTGCGCGAGATGGTCGACAACGCCGTGTTGGATCTAGTCGATAAGCACGTGGTCTGCGACAGCATCTCGCTCTTTGTGGGCTACGCGAGCGAGCGCGCCGACATACGCCGGCTCAACGCCAGCGGCACGGCGCAGTATATAGACGGCTGCGGACACCTGCGCTCGAGCACCTCGGGCATCGAGCCCGCAGCGACCGATGGCCCCGAGCTCGCGCCCCGTGCTCCCAAGCCCGTCCAGCGCGATGACGAACGGCGTCGCCTGGTGCGCGAAGCGCAGGCAATCGATGGCATCTTTGTGGGAGAGCATGGCGGCAAACCGCGTGGTGGCTATGCCGCACTCTTTGCGCACTCCAACGCCTCGCGCAAGCTGCCCGAGCGCACTAACTCGTTTAAGAGGATCATGGGCTATTTTGATGAGCTCTGGGCGCAGACTGTCGATCCCAAACGACCGGTCAAGCGCATCAACCTTGGATTTGGCAACCTCATGCCCGAGGAATTTACCACCATCGATCTGTTCAGCGATATCGAGGCCGATGAGCGCGAGCGCGACCTGGCGCGCGCCGTCCTGGCCGTGAAAGGCAAGTACGGCAAGAACGCGCTCGTCAAGGGATTAAGCTTTACCGCCGGCGCCACCGCGCGCGAACGCAACGGCCAAGTTGGAGGACATCGTGCCTAAACCCAAGCAGCAGCCCGTGCGCCCGCCGACCGCCTTCGAGCGCCTGGCGGACCCCGAGGGCAGACGCCGCGCCGCCGACCCCAAGCTCACTGCCAACGGTGCCGTGCGCGCCAACCGCGCTGCACAGTTTATGCCCTTTGCCGCCCTCACGGGATACTACGAACTCGTGCGCAAGCAGGAAATCACCGTCGAGTCAAAACGTGAGCTCACGGAAGAAAAAGCCCTCGTACTTTCTAAAAAGCTCGAGGGTCTCAAACGTGGCGACTTGGTTCGTGTCACCTATTACGATACATACGGCTATCGCAGCCGCACCGGCATCCTCGACGAGGCGCTCCCCGCCTTCAAGCTCCTCAAGCTCCGAGACATCGCCATCGACTTCGACGACATCCAAGACATCGAACTGCGCGGACGAGCCTAGCCAAGGAAGCGCATCCAGGGCGGCGCTTACAGCGTCATGACGTAGTAGCCCGCGTCTTTCACGGCCGTCTCGAGGACACCACGATCAACCGGCTGCTTAGAGCGCACGCGTGCCGTGTGGTCCGCATACGTCACCGTTGCCCACACGCCATCCAGCGCATTGAGGGCATTGGCTACGTTCTGAGCGCAGCCGTCACAGCTCATGCCGCCGATGAGCAGCTCATCGCTATAGGGATAGTGTGACGCATCGGTATCCACCACAACAACCTTTTTGGCCTTCTTGCCGCTCGTACCATCGCTGCAGCAACTCTTCCCGTGTGTCGAAGCGGCAATGCGACGCAGTCCAAAAAACATGCCGACGGCAATGACGGCCAGCACGATGAGATTCGCAGGGTTGAGCAAGTCACTCATGCGCTCCCCTTTCAAGTAGCACTATCTAGATACCCCCATGGGGTGTCCCCATCTTAACCCAAAATCATGTCTGTTCGGTCAATTAGTTTCCCTCTTCAAACTTTTTTGTTGACCATGGCTTACTTTCGTGTATAAGTTTTCCTAGGCTAACAGTTTAGATCCGTAAGGAGCGCCGTGACTCGAACCATAGACATCCCAACGTTTCAGGCAGCGGTCGTGCGCAACTGCTCTCCCACGCTCGCGGGCATCAAGCCGGCATCGCTCTTTACCTATCCAGGCACCTACGCCCACGGGAACGGCTCGACCACAACCGAAACCATCGCAGAACGCCGAGCACGCCTGCTCGACGTTATCGCCCAGTGCAATCGCGAGCTTGACCCGCTCGGCATCCACCTGAGTGTTTTGGTCTGGCGGCCCTGCGGAGCACTCGTGTACGTGTACCGAGCCAAAAGCCTCGCCACCTATTTCGCAGACCCTCGCGCCCAAACAGCGCTCGCCTCGGAAGGCTACGACACGAGAGACCTTTCGACATGCCTTGTGCATTTGGCATCACGCATCACGCTCGCGAGCAATAACGTCGCGGAATGCGCTTGTAGCCAGACTCGATGCGCACTACCCCAGCAAGCTAGCTGCAGCAACGACTGCACCTGCGAGTTTCCGCACGAAATAGGCTACTTCCTTGGATATCCCTACGACGACGTGCACGAGTTTATCGTCCAGCGCGGCGAGAACTACAAGGTCTTTGGAGCTTGGAAGGTCTACACGGATGTCGAGCAAGCGCTTGCGATGTTTGACGCCTACCGCGCTTGCACTCAATACCTCACCTTTGTCTATCAGCAGGGCTGCAGCTTGGCGCAACTTGCCCAGGCAACCCGATAGAACATAGAAGCCGCGGCAACCTGCCGCACAACTGAAAGGACTCAACATGAGCAAGATCGCCGTCGTCTACTGGAGCGGCACGGGCAACACCGAGGCCATGGCAAACCTCGTCGCCGAAGGCGCCACGTCCGCGGGTGCCGAGACTGAGGTCATCCCCTGCGCCGACTTCTCTGCTGACAAGGCCGCCGAATATGATGCCTTCGCCTTCGGCTGCCCCGCCATGGGCTCCGAGGAACTCGAGTACGATGAGTTCCAGCCGATGTGGGACGAGGTCAAGGAGATTCTCGGCGACAAGAAGGTCGTCCTCTTTGGCTCCTATTCGTGGGCCGAGGGCGAGTGGATGGACAACTGGAAGGCCGACGCCGACGAGGCCGGCGTCAACGTCGTGGACTCCACCATCTGCTACGATGCGCCCGACGATGAGGGCGAGGCGGCCTGCAAGGCCCTCGGAGCCGAACTCGCGTAACGAAACCAGGCCTCCAAAAGAGCCTGTATCACAGCGCATCCCCATCCCTACAAAAGAGCGGGGGCTGGATTCAAGTCCAGCCCCCGCTCTTTTGTAACGGCAGTTACATCAACCGGCTACGAGATATTTCCCAAGAACGCCTTGGTGCGCTCGCTCTTGGGGTGGTCGAAGACCTCGCTCGGCGTACCCTCTTCCACAATGACGCCGCCGTCCATAAAGACGACGCGGTCGGCGACATCGCGGGCAAAGCCCATCTCGTGCGTCACGACGATCATGGTCATGCCGTCGCGCGCCAAGTCGCGCATGACGCCCAGGACGTCGCGCACGAGCTCGGGGTCGAGCGCCGAGGTGGCCTCGTCAAAGAGCATGACGTGCGGGTTCATCGACAGGGCGCGAGCGATGGCAACGCGCTGCTGCTGGCCGCCCGAGAGCTGGCTCGGCATAAAGTCGATACGCTCGGCAAGACCGACCTTGGTCAGCTCCTCGACGGCAATCTTCTCGGCCTCTTCCTTGCTGCGCTTGAGTACCTTCTGCTGCGCGAGCATGACGTTCTTTTTGACTGAGAGGTGCGGGAACAAATTGAACTGCTGGAACACCATACCCAGATGCGTACGCACCTTGTTAAGGTCGACACCCTTGGCGCACACGTCCACACCCTCAACGACAATCGAGCCACTCGTGGGATGCTCAAGACGGTTGATGCAGCGAAGCATCGTCGACTTACCCGAGCCCGAGGGACCCAGAACTACGACAACCTCGCCCTTGTGCACATCCAGATCGATATCGCGCAGGACCACGTTATCGCCAAAGGCCTTCTGGAGGTTCTTGATGCTGACGACGACCTCGTTCGAGTTATTGGTTTCGCTCATGATAGGACCTCCTTACAGACCGGCGATGTGATCGGCGGGCGTCGCGACGACCTGTCCGGCGCTCTTGGCGGGACGCTTCTTCTTAGTTTCGGCCGTGCCCAAAAGCCTCGCCTCAAGGCCGCTCACCAAGCGAGCGAGCGGCAGGGTGATGACCAGATAGAACAGGGCGGCAACCACGTACGGTGTAATAGAGCCCGTCGTGGCCACGATGGTGCGGGCGTTCATGACGATCTCGACCACGCCCACGGCCGCGAGCAGCGACGTATCCTTGTAAAGCAGGATGAACTCACTGGTCAACGTTGGCAGGACATTGCGGAACGTCTGCGGAATCATAACGTAGAGCAGTGTCTGGAAGGCGTTCATGCCCAGCGAGCGCGCAGCCTCGTTCTGGCCCTTGGGGATCGACTGAATACCGGCACGGAAGATCTCGCACAGGTAGGCGGACGAGTTCATGGCCATGACGATGACGCCCAGCACATAGTCGTCAACCTTGACGCCGGCCAGCGGCAGGCCAAAGAACGCGATGTAGATCTGCAGGAACGCCGGCGTACCGCGAATGATATTCACATAGATACCGGCAAGGCAACGCAGGATGCGCGACTTGGAGATGCGCATGAGCGACAGGGCGAAACCGAAGGGAATTGCCAGCGGAAACGCCACGAGCACGATCGAGAGCGACATGAGGAAGCCTTTGAAGACGATCGGCAGGCTCTGGACCAAAATGACCGGGTTCAGGAACAGGCGAAGGAACATGTTGGAATTCCATGCCTCGACCCACGGCTGCTCCTTAAGGTCGGCCAGGAAGTTATCGAATGCCGTCACGCCCTTGATCTCCACCGACGGAATCTTGGAGATCTTCTTGGTCGAACCATCGGCCAAAGTGTAGGTGCCGCTAAAGGCCTCGTCGCCGCCCTCGACGGGGAAGGTCACGCCGTAGACCTCGACACGGAAATAACCGCCGGCGGGCACCGTCTCACCAAAATCGATCTTGAGCGTCTGACCATCGACCTTGCACGTGGGCTTCATGGGCGTACGGTCCATAAGGTCATCGCCCGAGAGCATCGTCAGACGCGTGTCGTCCGCACCAAAGGTCGTGCCATCGACAAACGTCAGCGAAAGACCGCTCAGCTCCTCATCGGCATCGGCCTGGACCTCCCAGGTGATACGAGTCTCGGTGCCACCGACCACGTCGCTACCCGAACCGGTATTGGGTCGGGCGGTGATCTTTGTGGTCTCAAGTGCCTGAGCAGTCGAGGGCACGCAGGCCCCCGCGCATACCAGGGCGAGCGCCACAGCCAGGGCACAGGCCAGCTTTTGGAGCATCGAGGGCAGTGGATGGCTCTTGCCCATGGCTCCTTGGTTCAATCGAGACAAGGTGGCTCCTAACGTTTAAGTTGCCGACATAACGGGGCGGGATGACGCCCATTCAAGAAACGCAAAGGCCCTCTCCGCCAAAACGGAAAGGGCCCGCGTGCAATCAAGTAGCTATTTTACTTGATGTTGTACTTAGCCATAAGGGTGTCAACGGTACCGTCATCGGTCAGGTCCTTGATGGCCTGGTTGACGTCGTCCTTGAGCTTAGTGTTGCCCTGGTTGATGGCGATGGCGTACTCCTCGCCGGTGCTGATCTGCTTGATGGTCTGGCAGGTGTTGAACTGCTCGGCGGTCAGCTGGCTGGCGACGGAGCGGTTGGTCACCACGGCGTCACCCTTATCGGACTGCAGGGCGCTGAAGCACTCGGTGGCGTCCTTGTAGGGAACAATCTTGGCCTTGGGGAAGTTCTCCTGGGCAAAGGCCTCGGCGGTCGAGCCAGACTGGACGATGATGGTAGCGTCGGCGTTGTTGAGCTTCTCGCTGTAGTTGTCGGCCGTGATGTCGGTGTTATCGACCTTGGTCACGATAGCCTGATCGTCCATGTAGTAGGAATCAGAGAAAGTGACTTCCTTCTCACGCTCGGGCGTGTCGGTGATAGCCGCGATGGAAACGTCATACTTGGCGCCCGAAGCGACGCCCGGAACCAGCGTGTCAAAGTCATTGTTGACATACTCGACATCCAGGCCCAGCTTGTCGCCGATAGCCTTGATGAGCTCAAGGTCAAAGCCCTGGTAGTCGCCGTTGTCGTCCTTGTACTCAAACGGAGCGTACTCGGCAGAGGTGCCGACGGTCAGCGTACCGTCCTTGACGAGCGCGTACTCCTTGGAGCCATCGACCTTCTCGACCTTCGCGTCGTCAGAGCTGCTGGAACCGGCATCGGAACCAGAGGTGGCGTTGGACGAGCCGCAACCCGTCAGTGCAAGAGCGAGTGCCATGGCACCCGTGGCGGCAAATGCGCCAAGCTTCTTAAGCTTCATGATCAGTCTCCTTCCAATGACCCCACGTGATTCAGAGGTCTGCAAAAACTGAGGGCTATTATGCACCCGCTTGTAAGAATCTGCAATTAGAAAACTGATTGAAACAAATCCATAACGTGAATGAAGCATTCCACTTTGTGACAGTTATTACTGCTGCAATGACTTTAATAGTTTGATTTCAGCTGCATAACCTGCAAGTTCGTTCGGTGTCTCCAAAATGAACGGCAGTGCACGCAAACGGCTATTCGATACAATATTCTGCATAACCTGCATACCGGCGCCAAACTCCTCGCTGCCAAGGTATCCCTTGCCGATGCACTCGTGACGATCTTTATGGGCGCCACAGGGATTCTTTGAATCGTTGATGTGTACGGCATGCAGGCGATCGATGCCCACCACGCGGTCGAACTCGTCGAGTACGCCGTCCAGATCATGGATGATGTCGTAGCCGGCATCGCTCACATGACAGGTGTCCAAACAAACGCCCAGCTTATCGGACAGCTCTGGGCACTTGGCGGCAACGCCCTCGATAATGCACGCCAGCTCTTCAAAGCTACGGCCCACCTCGGTGCCCTTGCCCGCCATGGTCTCGAGCAACACCGTCGTCTGCTGTCCCTCAAACATCACCTGGCACAGCGTGTCGACAATCATCTGAATGCCGGCGTCTGCCCCCTGTCCCACATGCGCACCGGGATGGAAGTTGTAGTAATTGCCGGGCAGCGCTTCCAGACGCTGCAAGTCCTCGGCCATTGCCTCCAAGGCAAACTCGCGCGCCCGCTCTTTAGCCGAACAGGGGTTATAGGTATACGGGGCATGAGCCACGAGCGGACCGAAGTCGTTTTGCGCCATAAGCTCGCGCAGAGCCGCCACGTCATCCATATCAAGGTCTTTTGCCTTGCCACCACGCGGGTTGCGCGTGAAGAATGCAAAGGTATTGGCGCCAATGGATAGCGCCGTCTCCCCCATTGCCCGATAGCCCTTCGTCGTCGAAAGATGACACCCGATCGTTAGCATCTCCAACTCCCCCTCATCAGTTGCGGTGAAATACGGTCTATTGGTGCCTTATTTTGGCGCAAACAGACCGTATTCCACCGCAAGATATAAAAGGGGCATCAGGGGCAAGGTCCGCCGAGCCCCCTTGAGCACCAGCACCGCAGCCTAGAGCGTCAAGCGAATCGCATCAATGATCTGCGCACAGCGCTGTGTGGCGGCAAGGGGCATGACGGGACTCTCGAGTTTCCCCGCCCGGATGAGCTGGGTCACATGATGAATTTCGCCGTAGAAATCATCGACCTCAAACGGGGCATTTATTTCGAGCATTCGTCCGTCGGAGTACTTCACATGGGCGAGCTCGGGGCGATGGAGGCGCTCGATTTCCAACGAGCCCCGCTCGCAGGCAATCGTTAAACGGCTTTCACATGCTGCTTTGCCGTCGCACACCATATGAATGGGTATACCGCCGACACTCATATGGATCTCATCGGCCCAATCCACGCGGCCACCCGATACGTCACGCCAGCGAACTTCACGAGACGAAACATCGCACGCACCCGCAAGAAGATCCTCAAACCACCCGACCGCGTAGCAGCCCATGTCATATAGACAGCCACCCTGCAACGGATCGAGCAGATAACTCGAAGGCGGCTGACCATAATCGAGTTTTTGCACGCTTTCGATCGAGACGATACGGCCAAGCTCGCCCGACGCAAGCAAACCCTTCACGCGAGTATGCATCGGACAAAACCGATTCTTCATCGCCTCCATAAACAGTACGCCGCGCTCGCGAGAGGTGGAGGCAATCGATAGAGCCTCTTCCTCACTCAAAACGGCCGGTTTTTCGCACAGCACGGCCTTTCCCGCGCGCAGTGCCCGACAGACCCAATGCGCATGCATGCCATGTGGAAGAGCCAAGTAGATTGCGTCGACATCGGAGTCGGCAATCAGCGCATCATAAGCCGCATCGCCGCTATCGTCAGTCGTGGCATAGCTGTGCGCGGTATCAATCGAAAACGCTCGGCAAAATTCCTCGACATGTGCAGGAGTGCGGCCGGCCGCAGCCACCAGCCGTGCCCCGTCGACCTTCTTGAGCGACGATGCAAATCGATGAGAAATGCGCCCAGCGCCCAAAATGCCCCAACGAACCTCACGCGAATCATTACGTAAACCTCGGTCACCCACGATAGCCTCCCATCAGTTGCGGCGAAATAGTTCCTGTTATCGCCCCATTCTGCCGCAAACAGGAACTATTCCATCACAAGATATAAAAGGGTCATGAGGAGCGAGTTTTGCTGAAGACTTTAAGCATGGCCGTTACGGGGCCCGGCTGGAAGCGTCGGCGCACGTCATCGAGACGCTCGGGGATATCGATATGCTGCGGGCAGTGGCGCGCGCATTTGCCGCACTTGACGCAATTGCTCACCAGCTTGGCCTCGCTTGTGCGCACCGCGCTCGCCGTAAAGTACTGCGATAGACCCGTAAACCAGCTGTGCGCATAGCTCGCGTTGTAGGCGGCAAAGCAGCCGGGAATGTTGATACCCTTGGGACATGGCATGCAGTAGCCGCACCCCGTACAGGGCACGCGATTCGATTTTTCAAACTCCGTCAGCACGTGCGCGATGGCATCGAGCTGAGTAGCTGTCATCGAATCCGGCAGGGCCCGATCGGCCAACACCGCGTTCTCATCCACCTGCGCGGTATCGGTCATACCCGAAAGCAGCATCGTCACCTGAGGATGATTCCACACCCACGAAAGACCCCAGGCGGCAGGAGTGCGCAAATGCGGGTCACGGGCACTATCGAGCACGGCGCGGGCCCGCGGCGGCAGTTTACCCGCTAGACGCCCGCCCAGCAGCGGCTCCATCACAAACACCGCGAGCCCGCGCTCCGCAGCCGCCATGAGTCCCGCCGTTCCCGCTTGGTAATGCTCGCCGGCATAGTTGTACTGGATCTGGCAAAAATCCCAGTCATATGCGTCAAGCATCGTAAGGAAGTCCGCCGCGCTGCCGTGGTATGAAAAACCAATCTGGCGAATGCGCCCCGCCGCCTTTTGACGCGCGATCCAGTCCTCGATGCCCAACGCCACCACACGTTCCCACTGGGCGGGCGAGGTAATGTTGTGCATGAGGTAATAGTCGATATGTTCGGTCCGCAGGCGGCGCAGTTGCTCGTCGAAGAACCGGTCGAAATCCTCCGCGCACTTGCACGAAGCATGCGGCAACTTAGTCGCCAGCAACACCCGGTCACGCAGCCCCAAGCGCTCAAGCGAGGCGCCCACGCACGCCTCGTTGCCGGGATAGAGATAGGCCGTGTCCAGGTAGTTAATCCCCTGCTCCACCGCACGGGAGATGATGGCGTCGGCGGTCTTCGCATCCGGGCGTCCCGGCGCACCGGGAAACCTCATGCAGCCCAGCCCCAACGCCGAGATACGGTTGCCGCTTTTGGGGTCAACGCGATATTGCACGGCCCCTCCCCTCCCATCGAAGCCCTGACAAGGCGAAACAAACCCGTCACGTCATCGAAACACATCGGAATCGCAATTGAGAACGTATCGTAACGCAGCAGAAATCAGGCCGTCACGGCACCGCTTTAACATCAGTAAAAAGCCCGATGAAAGGAGTCGCCCATGCCCGCGCTCGACCTTTGGAACCTCGCATCCCAGCTCAAAAGCACCGATTATCGCTGGGTCGACCTCACCCACACGCTCTCGTGCGACACCCCGCACTGGTTTGGCTTTAAGCCGTTTGAGTCCACCAAGCTCTTCGACTACCTGCCCGACACGCCCGGGGACATGCTCGCGCCCATGCGCTGCTTTCAGTATTCGGTCGCCTCGCAATACGGCACCCACGTCGACGCACCGCGGCATTTCCATGTTGACGGCCGTTCCCTCGGCGAGATCGAGCCCATCGAGTTTATGCATCCGCTCTGCGTGATCGACGAGCATGAGGAGTGCGCCGCAAACCCCGATTTCGTCCTGACCGTCGATGACCTCAAGGCTTGGGAGGTCGAGCACGGCCGCATTCCCGAGGACGCCTTTGTCGCCTTCCGCTCCGACTGGTCCAAGCTCGCTGACCTCGAAAACAAGGACGAGGACGGCCAGCCTCACTACCCCGGCTGGGACCTCGACGCCATCAAATGGCTTGTAGAAGAGCGCAACATCGGCGCCATCGGTCACGAACCGGCAGACACCGACCCCGCATCCGTGACCACGCGCGAGGATGCCTACCCCTATCCCGGCGAGCAATACATCCTCTCGGTCGACCGTTACCAGATCGAGGTCATGGACCATCTGGACGAGCTTCCCGCCACGGGCGCCGTCATCTTCTGCACCTTCCCCAAGGTGCGCGATGGCGTTGGATATCCCGCACGCGTCTTTGCGGTCTGCCCCGCGGCATAAGCGCACAGCGCAATAGTTTCTTTTTCATAACAGCCCCCGCGCACCCACCAATCACCCTGGCAGCATACAATCCATCAGGCGCCCCTTACGCGGGCGCCTTTTATATGGGGAGATGATTCACATGCAGATCAACAAGGTCGCCTTTATCGGCAAGGGCGGCGTCGGCCTGCTCTACGGCAGCATGATTGCCAAGGCCCTCGGCAATGACGCCGTCGAATACGTTATGGATGACGCCCGTTTTGAGCGTCACGCGGGCGATGCGCTCACCGTCAACGGAAAGTCTTGCGATCTCACGTCCGTCCGCGCCAGCGAGGCAGCGCCCGCCGATCTGGTCATCCTGACAGTCAAGACCACCGGTCTCGACCAAGCACTCAAGACTATGGAACGTGTCGTGGGACCCAACACGCTCATCGCCTCGCTGTGCAACGGCATTACGAGCGAGCAAAAGATTGCCGAACGCTTTGGCTGGGAGCATACCGTCCTGGGTATCTGCCAGGGCATGGACGCCGTATTCCTCGACGGCGCGCTCACCTTTACCAATGCGGGCGAAATCCGCTTTGGTGCAGCCGCCGGCACCGACCCCGCGACCGTCGCCGCTATCGACGAGCTCTATACGCGCTGCGGCATCGCCCATACCGTCGAGGACGACATCGCCCACCGCATGTGGGCCAAACTCATGCTCAACGACGGCATCAACCAGACCTGCATAGCCTACGGCGGGACCTACGGAAGCGCCACGGAGCCGGGCTCCGAGCAGCGTCGCTGCTTTGTTTCCGCCATGCGCGAAACGATTGCGGTCGCCAACGCCGAGGGCGTTGAGCTGACCGAGGCAGACCTGACGCAAATGGTGCACCTCATCGAGGGAATCGACCCCGCTGGTATGCCCTCGATGGCTCAAGACCGCATCACACGACGCAAGACCGAGGTCGAAGAGTTTGCAGGCACCATCTGCCGCCTCGCGGCCAAGCACGATATCCAAGTGCCGCAAAACGAATGGCTCTATTCGCGCATCCGCGAAATCGAGGCCAGCTGGTAGCGCTCGACATACCGCAGCCAACAGCCTCAACAGCAAAACCGCCGCAAGGGACACTCCCCTTGCGGCGGTTTCCTTCTTCATCTATAGCAAAAACCAGCTTCGCAGCTGCTAGAGTTGCGAGTCTCGCACCTCATCCTCATCATCGCGACAAAGGGTCGCGCCCGCGCTTCCCAGCACAGCGACAGCAATCAGGGCCCCCACAACGACAGGAGCAGCTCCACACGAGCCCTGCATACCCGCGACAAGCGCGGCCGTAGGACCAAGACAACCCAGTGCAAGCGCGACGACGGCAATAGCGATATCTCGAGCGTTCATGAGACCACTTCCTCCACGGGAAAGACCTTGCTTCTCATGACTTAGTGTGCCCCGCGTCCATATGCCCAACGTAGTGCCACGGTAAGGGCTCTGTTAACCCAAGCGCATATATAAAACGGGCGCCTTTACGTTGCCCGAAAGCTCGGTAAAGACGCCCGTCAGTCGCATCAAATCGGTGCCGGAAGATTACCAACCGGTATAGTAATCGGTAGTTCCGGCTGCGCAGCCCGAATCGTAGACCTTGCACTCGCCCTTAGAGCCCGTAAAAGTCGAGCCCTGGGCCTTATCGCCCGCAGCCACAACGTAGTAGCCGTCGGAATCACGCCAAAAGCCCTCGGAATCCTGCGTCCATTCGCCCGTGCGGTGATGGTACAGCACGTTGCTGCTGTAGTAGGTCTCACGACGGCCATTGTAGTTGTTAACGCCACCGGAGCGCGTCAGGCCCGAGCCGTTCGCATAGTAAGCAGCGGCAACGTAAGACGAACTGTAACCGGCGTTGTAATACGAAGCCTGAGCGGCCGCGGCCTCGGCCTCGGCGGCCTCAAGCTCAAGCGCCTCGCGCTTAGCATCCTCGAGCGTGGCGCGCAACTCATCGAGCTCGGTCGACTTCGCGTCGACCTCCCCCATCGTCAACAGGCTACCCGCACCGTCGATGCAACCCTGCAGCACAGCGCGCTCGTCATCGGTGGCATAGTCATCGTACATGTTCATGATGATCTGAGCGCGCATCTCCAGGGAATCGCGCTTGGCCTCCATCGAGGCGTTCCACTCCTGCATGGAACCATAACCATCGCCGCGATAGTCAACGGGCTGTACCAGCGTCGTCTCGGACGGCGTAGATCCAACCGTATCGGACAGTGTTGCGGCGTGGGCATCAGTTGCACCGGCGCCCGCCAAAAGTGCCACGGTCAGAGCGGCGGAAAGGGCTGCGGCTTTCGGTTTTCGTGAATCGATCCTCATGTAGCTGGAAACCTCCGTAGTGCGTTTTTGCTGCGTTTGAGCTGCGTGTGATTCGATTGCGCTGCATAGTACCCCGAGCAAATCGCGACCTGCGGTTTTACTCAAAAGGCGCACGTCAATTGCGTAAAACTCACATCCTCTCAACAGGAGTTTTCCACAACTCGAATGCATAAAGCATGCCAAAAACCCTGTAATAGCGCCCTCCCTATGCAAAAAAGGCGCCTGCGCAACCATTGCTTGCACAGGCGCCTTGAGCAGGCATTTTATGCAGTTATACCTATCGAGTCGCAAGGGGTCCTTGCACAAGTCGCCTTACTCGTCCAGCGCGGCGAAGGCCTGCTTCAGATCCCAAATGATATCCTCGGCGTTCTCGGTACCGATGGAAAGACGAATCGTGGAGGGCGTGATGTTCTGCTCGGCGAGCTCCTCGGCAGAGAGCTGGGAGTGCGTGGTGGTAGCCGGGTGCACGACGAGCGACTTGACGTCGGCCACGTTGGCGAGCAGCGAGAACACCTGCAGCTGATCGATGAACTTCCAGGCGGCCTCCTGGCCACCCTTAATCTCAAAGGTGAAGATCGAGGCACCGCCACGGGGGAAGTACTTCTGATAGAGCTCGTGATCGGGGTGCTCAGGCAGGCTCGGGTGGTTTACCTTGGCGACGTGGCTGTCACCAGTCAGGAACTCAACGACCTTCTTGGTGTTCTCGACATGACGGTCAACGCGCAGTGACAGAGTCTCGGTGCCCTGGAGCAGGACCCAGGCGTTGAACGGGCTGATGCAGGCACCCTCGTCACGCAGCAGAATGGCGCGGACATAGGTCGCGAAGGCGGCAGGGCCGGCAGCCTCGGCAAACGAAACGCCGTGGTAGGAGGGGTTGGGCTCAGCGATCTGGGCGTACTTGCCACTCGCCTTCCAATCGAAGTTACCGCCGTCGACGATCACACCGCCCAGCGACGTGCCGTGACCACCGATAAACTTGGTTGCAGAGTGGACGACGATGTTGGCGCCGTGCTCCAGCGGACGGAACAGATACGGGGTGCCGAAGGTGTTATCGACGACGACCGGAAGACCATGCTTCTTGGCGACCTCGGAGATGGCGTCGATGTTGGGAATATCGGAGTTGGGGTTGCCGAGTGTCTCGAGATAGATGACCGTGGTGTTGTCCTTGATGGCGCCCTCGACCTCGTCCAGGTTGTGGGCATCGACGAAGGTGGTCTCGACGCCAAACTGGGAGAGCGTATGCTCCAGCAGGTTGTAGGAGCCACCGTAGATGGTCTTCTGAGCCACCACGTGGTCACCGGCCTGGGCAAGAGCCTGCAGGGTATAGGTGATGGCAGCAGCACCGGAGGCGACGGCAAGACCCGCCACGCCACCCTCGAGTGCGGCGATACGGTCCTCGAAGACGCCCTGGGTGGAGTTGGTCAGACGGCCGTAGATGTTACCAGCATCGGCAAGACCAAAGCGGTCGGCGGCGTGCTGGGAGTTGCGGAACACATAGCTCGTGGTCTGGTAGATAGGCACGGCGCGGGAGTCGGATGCGGGATCGGCGCTCTCCTGGCCAACGTGAAGCTGCAGGGTATCGAAACCAAAGGTGTGCTCGGGGTTGTTGATGAACTGGCTCATGATGATCTCCTTGATCGAACAAAAGTTAATAAATTAGAGAGAAGTAAGTCGCTGTCTCCTGATCACGCCGACGGGCGCAAACAGGAGCCCGGCATTCGTCTTGGTAAGCAATTCATATGCGGGCCTCCTTTCGCATCCCGGTTCCGTGGTTGGCTTAATTACCTACCGCCTTTGTGTGTTTTGAATAGTACGAGCATTGTTTCCCTCGGTCAATCACTTAAAAGCGCTAACCTGTTATCGGTTTTATAGATAGCAATCGAAAGGATGGCGTCGATGACCCTTCAGCAGCTTCGTTTTCTGATTGCCGTGGCAGAGTCCGGCTCAATTAACGCCGCAGCTCAGCGCCTCTATACCGCTCAGTCCAACATCTCAAACGCCGTCAAAAGCCTGGAACAGGAGCTCCACCTGGAGATCTTTACGCGCTCCAGCCGCGGCGTCACGCTCACCAACGACGGCACCGAGCTTTTGGGCTATGCGCGTCAAGTCGTAGAGCAGGCCGATATGCTCGAGGCCCGCTACGAGGACGGCGGCACGCCCCAGGCGCGCCTTGCCATCTCGGCCCAGCATTACGCCTTTTCGGTCGAGGCCTTCGCCAACGTCGTCGAGCGCTGCCGGGGCGACAAGTTCGAGTTCATCATGCGCGAGACCACCACATCGCAGATCATCGATGACGTCCGCGCATTTCGCAGTGATATCGGCATTCTGTATCTGGATGACTTTAACGCCCGCGTTCTGCAGAAGGCCTTCGCCGACGCCCGCGCAAGCTTCCATCCCCTATTCGACGCGACGGTCCACGTCTTCGTTAGCGAGCGCCACCCGCTTGCCCGCCGCCCGCAGCTGTCCCTTGCCGACCTCACACCATATACGCGCTACAGCTTTGAGCAGGGAACCTCAAACTCCTTCTATTACGCCGAGGAACCTTTTAGCTATATCCCTTGCGACCGCAACATACGAATCTCGGACCGCGGAACACTTACTAACTTACTTATCACGTCGAACGGCTACACCCTGTCGACCGGTGTCCTCTCCAATGAAATGCAATGGGGTATGGCATCGATCCCGTTAGCAGACGCCCCAACGATGCACGTAGGCTATATCATGCACGACGAGCGCAAGCCCTCTCCCCTCTTGCAGCAATACCTCGACGAGCTCAACCGCATCATCCATGCCAACTAACTGTCGGAAGACGGGGTAGAAATCGTAGATTGCTAGCCCCCGGCGGGCATGGCGCTACAATGGTCACTCACACGAAACGTACCCAACGAAAGGAAGCCCGTGAAGGTCATCATCTATACCGACGGCTCGGCCCGATCAAATCCGGGACGCGGCGGCTACGGCGCCGTGCTCAAATACACCAACCCCGCCGGCAAGACCTTCACCTCCGAGCTTTCGCGCGGCTACGCCAAGACCACCAACAACCGCATGGAGCTCATGGCGGTCATCGTGGCGCTCGAGGCACTTAACCGCCCCTGCGAGGTCGAGGTCCATTCCGATTCGCAGTACGTCGTCAACGCCTTTAACAAGCACTGGATCGACGGCTGGAAAAAGCGCGGATGGAAAACCGCCAACAAGCAGCCCGTCAAGAACCGCGACCTGTGGGAGCGCCTACTCACCGCCAAAAGCAAGCACAAGGTTGAGTTCATCTGGGTTAAGGGTCACGCCGGCCACGAGCTCAACGAACGCTGCGATGAGCTCGCCACCACGGCGGCCGACGACAGCAACCTCGATATCGATACCGGCTTTAACGAGAGCGACCTGTAACGGCGTTTTCGCACGCTATTTCCTGCCCCCTCGCGCTACACTCATCCTGTAAACCGAACGGCACGAGGGGGATACATGCTGCGTATAGCGACCATCGGCACATCCATGATTACCGACGACTTTATCCAGGTCGTCAACGCCAACGACCAAGCCGCGTTTGTGGGCACGCTCTCGCGCGATGCCGAGCGCGGCGCCGCCTTTACCGCCGAACACGGCGGCGAGCGTAACTTCACCGCACTTGACGAGCTTGCGTCCGCCGACGACGTCGACGCCGTCTACATCGGCAGCCCCAATGCGCTCCACTACGAGCAGGCCCTTGCCTGCATCGCCGGTGGCAAGCATGTCATCGTCGAGAAGCCCTTCTGCGCCACCGAAGCGCAGGCGCTGGAAGTCTTCCGCGCTGCCGAGGTAGCAGGTGTCGTGGCCCTCGAGGCCATGCGTCCCCTCCACGACCCCGCTTTCCACGCCATCGAGGACGCCCTGGGCGAGATCGCCCCCATCCGCCGCGCCTCATTGCGCTTTGGCAAATATTCCTCGCGCTACAACGAGATTCTCGCGGGACGCGCCACCAATATCTTCGACTGCAATATGGCATCGGGTTCCCTCATGGACATTGGCGTCTACACCGTCGAGCCCATGGTCGAGATCTTCGGCATGCCCTCCGGTCTCACCAGCATGGCCACGCTGCTCGACCCCTCAACGCAAGAGCTCACCCATGGCCCCATCGACGGTTGCGGCTCCATTCTCGCCAGCTATGGCGGAGGGCGTATCTCCGTCGAGCTCGCGCACTCCAAAATTACGAATGACCTGCTGCCCTCGCAGATCGAAGGCGAGCGTGGCACTATCCAGATCGACCATCTGTCCACGCCCCGCAACGTCCGCATCGACTATCGCGGCGACGTCGTACGCGGCTCGGCGACCGAGGCACCGCGCGAACAGGGAGACAACGGCCGCGTGCTCGACCTGCCCAAATCGAGCAACACTATGGAATACGAACTCACAGACTTTATCACCGCCATCGGCGGCATCGATAACGTTAAGGAAGAGATTTGGGAGACCCCGGCGGGACGCCACGAGCTTGGCCACTACCGCGATGTCACACTCGTCTCACTGCGCATCATGGATGCCGTGCGCCAGCAGGCCGGCATAACCTTCCCGGCCGACGCAGGCAAGCAGGCATAGCTATGGGCCTCTTCGATACGTTCTTCTCCAGCGTCACCGGCGGCAGTCGAGAGCCTCAAAAACCATCAAACGTCGAGCTCGAGCTGCGCCGCAGGCTTACTGTGCTCGCAAGCGACGAGGCCACTCAAGACACTCCCCTGCGCTATTTCCTGCGCTGGGCGGGGCAAGTCCAGGGCGTTGGCTTTCGCTTTACCAACACCAACCTCGCGCAGGCACGCGCGCTCACCGGCTGGGTGCGTAATATGGAAGACGGCTCAGTCGAGATGGAGATACAGGGAGCTCCGGCAAATATCCTATCTCATCTCGAGGCGCTTCATGCCTCCTACGAGCGCATGGGAACGCGTTTTCGCCTCGTAGACGCCCAGGCCCGAGCCCCACTTGCCAATGAAGACGGTTTCACGCCTCGTTATTAGTATTGTGTGCTAAATACGGTATCATTTACCTACGACCGTTGATAGAAAAGAGGCGAGGCGCATGGCGGTGCAAAGAAGGAATACCAGGCAGCGAAAGCTGGTTCTTGACGCCGTGCGCCAAAGCTATAACCATCCCACCGCCGACGAAATCTACAACGTCGTGCGCGCGCAGGATGACAAAATCAGCCGCGGCACGGTCTACCGCAACCTCAATCTCTTGGCCGACGCCGGCGAGATTCTCTCCATCAAGACGCCGGGCGGCAGCCGCTTCGATCGCACGATCGAGCCGCATGCGCATATCATCTGCACCTCGTGCAGCCGCGTCATCGACGTACCACTCCCCTTCGATGCCCAGCTCGACGCCAAGGCATCCGAGCAAATCGGCTGGCACGTCACGTCGCACTACACCATCTTCGAGGGTCTCTGCCCCGACTGCCGGTAGATGTTTGAGACATGCCTACTCGGCAAGCAGGCGACGCAGTTCTTCTTCGACCGTGTACACATAGCAGACGCGGTCGTTGATGCCACGCATAGAGGGATTGCAGCTCTCCATTAGATAAGGATGGCCCACTACGTTGAGCATGTCGCGGTCGTTCTCGTTATCGCCAAACGCCATCATCTCATCGGGCGAAATACCCAGGGCACGACCGTAATCGGCAAGCGCGGAACCCTTACCCGAATCAAAGCCGATAAAGTCCGTCCATTCGGTTCCCGATGTCATGACATCGACTCGATCGCTAAAGTGGCACTCAAAATACTCCAGCGCCGCCGGCTGATTCACCTCGGGCGTCTGGAAGGCAATCTTAATGACGTCCTCTTCGATGTCCTCGGGACGGTCGACCACCGCCACATCGCAGTGGACCTCATAGCGCAAATGATCGACGAACGCATCGTTGCCGCTCATGGTGTAGAGGTGCCCCTCACACGAAAGGGTCACGTCGGCATGGGGATACGCAATCACGGCATTCGCGATATCCATAGCAAGGCTACGCTCCATGGAACGCTTGACAACGGCACGTCCCTCGCTCATCACCAGAGCTCCGTTTTCGCATACATAGGCGAGCTCATCGGCCACCGGGGCAAACAGATAGCGCAAGCTCGCATATTGACGGCCGCTCGCCGGCATAAACACGATACCGCGACGATGCAGCTCATCGATGAGCTCAAAGGCCTCGGAACGCGGCTCGCGCTCCCCCGGATGCAGCAACGTGCCGTCCAAATCGCATGCAATCAGCTTGATTCCTTCAAGACCCATATGCTTTCCCCCACAGCATCTCATCAACAGAAAGACGGACTTTGAATAGTTGCCTCTCAAAGTCCGTCTTACTTATACGCACGTTAACCGCGCGCCTTCTTTACGATCGTAAAGTCGGGAGCCATACTCACAACGGCATCCGCCGCACTCGACGCAAAGCGCCGGTCCGCATCGAGTTCACGGGTAACCGTCGAGAGCCGAACGCCCTCGACGCCCCGGAGCATGCGGCCCAAAACAGGCTGCACCGGCGTATACATGCGCACGGTATGCTCGTCCGAATCGCCTCGGAAAAGCGGCGTATGCATATTGCCGATCTCCCAGCACGCATGCGCGAGCGCAATCGGGTCCATGCGGTCAACTTCGACCAAATAAACCTCGGCGCTGCGCAGACGTACGACAACCACCACGGGCACCGCACCCGTGTGGTCGATAGCGAGCACGTCACCGTCGGCAAGACGACCGCCGTCGGCAGTATCCAGCCGAACATCGACCGTGCGCCCCAGCTCCGTCACGCCCACAAGCGCGCATACATCAGCCTGGTCCCAATCGAGCAGCAGCTCGTCAACTTCAAAGACGCCGCCCAACTTCCGGCGAAGCAGGAGTTCATAAGACGGATCGTTGAGATTTCCCAAGCATGTCGTCGAAACCAAGCGTTCAGGCATGCTCTAACCCTCGACCTCGACGAGCTCGATATCAAAGTTGAGGTCCTTGCCGGCCAGCTCGTGGTTGGCGTCGAGCGTCACGGCCTCGGGCGTTACGTCGATGACCACGGCGGGGACGGGCATGCCGCTCGGCGTGGACAGAAAGAGCTTCATGCCTTTCTCGATCTGCTCGATGTTGGGAACCTGTTCGGCCGGGAAGGTCAAAACCATCTCGGGATTGTGCTCGCCATAGGCATCGGCAGCCGGGATGTGCACGGTCTTCTTCTCGCCCACCTGCATGTCGACAACGGCGGCGTCGAAGCCCTTGATCATCTGACCGGCGCCGCAGGTGAACTCCAGCGGCTCGCCGCGATCGTAGGAGCTATCGAACTGCGTGCCGTCGTCGAGCGTGCCGCGATAATGGGTCTTGACCTTCTTGCCCTGGTTGGACATGGAAACCTCCGTGATAAGGGCGGCGCACAACGTGGGTCGCCATGAACATATGGCGCTAACTATACCCTAGTCATACAATTCAAAGACAGTTTGCAAAGAAACGCTGCAACCGGAGGAACCATGGCATATCCCGTATTTGACCTACACTGCGACACCGCCGACCGCATCGGCTGGGCCACGCTCGATCTCGACCTGCGCTTTACCGCCGGCACCGACGGTTATTTCCCCGGCGACGAAACGCATCCGCAAGATTTCGACCTCATCGAGGGCAACGCCTGCGCCATCTCGCTCGCAAAGATCGGCAACACGCCGTGGGCGCAGTGCTTCGCCACGTTTGTCCCCGACGAGATTCCCACCGCCCACGCCGCGCGCTTCCAGGCGCAGATCATGGCGCACATGAGTGGTCAGGCAATGCTCAACCACGACCGCATGGTCAACGTACGCAGCGCGGCAGACATTCGCCCCGCGCTCAAGGACGGCAAGGTCGCTTGCATCCACACCATCGAAAACGCCACGTTCTTTGCCGAGGACCCCGCGCTGATCGAGGTGCTCAAGAGCCTGGGCGTACTCATGTCATCACTCAGCTGGAACGCGCAGGGGCCGCTCGCGAGCGGCCACGACACCCACGCCGGCCTCACCGCCGCCGGCATCGAGGCGCTTACGCAGATGGAGCACGTCGGCATGGTGCTCGACGTCTCCCATCTTAACGACGAGTGCTTTAACGAGGTTGTCGCCCACGCCACGCGCCCCTTCGTCGCCAGCCACTCCAACTCCCGCACCGTCTGCGGCGTCAAGCGCAACCTCACCGACGACCAGTTCCGCACCATTCGCGACATGGGCGGCATCGTCGGCCTCAACTACTGCAGCGAGTTCCTATCCAACGACGCAACCGACGAGACCGCCGCAGATGTCACCTTCGACCAGCTGGCGGCCCATATCGAACACTGGCTTGACCTGGGTGGCGAAGACGTCATCGCACTCGGCGGCGACTGGGACGGCGCCGCGGTGCCCGCCTTCCTCTCCGATGCCAGCAAGATGCCCGAATTTCAGAACATGCTCTCCAAGCACTTTGGCAAGACCGTGATGCAGAAGCTCTGCAGCGACAACGCGCTTGCCTTCTTCGAGCGTTATTAATTTCGCATCCCTTGAGCGGGCTGGCATGCCGAGCGGCCGACATGCCAGCCCGCCCCCAATCTGAAGGACCACTTTTGACGCAGCAATTTACGATTTCCGTACCCCGACCGGATGGGGCGCCCATTCCCGTCGTTGTCACCAAAAAGCGCGTCAAGAACTTCAACCTACGCGTCACATCGAGCGGCGAGGTCCGCGCCAGCGCGCCGCTCGGCGCCAGCCGCGAGCGTATCGAAGCGTTTGTGAAGCGCAACAGCGCCTGGATTATCGGCCGACTTGCCCAGCGCGAGCAACGTCAGGCGACGGCGCGAGAGCCGCTCAGCCCCTCGTCCATCATTGCACTTTGGGGCAAGCCCATCACGGTACAGGACGCACTCGATCACAACTTTACATCACCCGCACCGCGGCCCAAGCAGGCCACCTTCGCAAGTTTTATGAGTACCGACGAATCGAACGAAGGCCCACAGGCCAAGCGGCGCGCAATCCTCGACGGCCTAACGTCCGACGAGCTCCAAACCCACATCAACCAGCTCTATACGTCCGAGGTCACATCGGCGCTGCGCGATATTGTGCACGCGTACGAAATCGCAATGGGCGTCACCGTGGCCCGCATCTCCGTGCGCAGCATGAAAACGCGTTGGGGATCATGCACGCCCAAGACCGGAGCCATTCGCATCGCACGCGAGCTCGGCGCCTATCCCATCGAGTGTCTCGACATGGTTGTCGCCCACGAGCTCGTCCACTTGCTCGAGCTAAGCCACAATCAGCGGTTTCACGCCCTGCTCGACACGTACTGCCCCAACAATAGAGCTCTGTCGCAGCGGCTCAAACAGCCACCCATAGAGACGTATTAGAACCGGTTAGCGCACGCGCTCGATCTCGACACCGCAGCTTGCCAGGGGCAGGCCAACAGGAGCCCACGGCTTATCGAGCTTTATGCGCACACCAAGCAGCGAGGGATAACGGCGCAGCAGCATCTGGGCTGTCCCCTCGGCTGCTGCCTCGATGAGTTTAAACGTATGCTCGCGCAGATAGCCATCGACATCGTGACACACCGAACCATAGTCAATCGAGGCGTCCAGGTTATCGTGCTCCCCCGCCGCGCGCAGGTCGGCATAGAGCACCAGAGAAACGATGAACTTCTGACCCAGCGCGTTCTCCTCGGGATATACGCCATGGTTGGCAAAAACCTCAAGACCGTCAATGACAATACGGTCGGCATGGCGCAGGTCGTCATAGCTCACGTGGGGCACCGCCGTTGCGGTGGATATTTCGCCCCTTCCACGGCGGACGAGCTCGGCGCCTTCAGTCTTGGTTGCACTCTCGGGCAGTTTCTTGTTACTCATCGCGATCGTCTCCTTCGTTTAGAACCCCGACCGCGCAAACTAACTACACGCGAATCGACAGGTTCTTTTTATCATCGCTCCAGTTGCAGGCATTGCGCGCGGGGCACGCAAAGCAGGCACGCGACGCTTTGTCGGCTGCATAGAGCAGGCGCTCAAGCGGTTGGCTGTTCACGCGCAGCTTTCGATGGCCCAAGATGGCCGTCTTAATGGCTGCGGCATCGGCCGGCTCAAACGCCACGTCATCGGGCATGCCGCTAAGAATTGCATCAGCGACGCGTTCGCTTGCAACATCATGGGATATACCCGATTCATACTGTTCATCTTTGCCGATATCGTGAAGAAGTGCCGTGGCGTAGATGACCTCGCGGTCAAATTCGAGCTCTTCCTCGAGATTCTTGATCCACATAATGCGCGCGACATCGAGCAGATGGTCAATACCGTGGCGGCAGAAGATGCGCCCCGATTCCAACTGTGCAATGTTGCCCAGGTGCCGCCGGAACAGCCCGTTGGCACAAATGTAATCAATGCGAGGCATGGCGCCAAAGGGGGCCAGGCCCGAAGCCATAAAGCCGCGACGCGACGTCCCCTCATCGGTCTTCGATGTAAAGTCGTTGACGACCCTCATGGTTAGCGGCCCAGCATCCTAAAGAAACGCTCCTCGAGCGCGGGATCGGTCTCAAAGACGCCGCGGCGAGTGAGCGTCACGGTCTTGGTGCCGGGCTTTTGCACGCCACGCATCGTCATGCACATATGCTCGGCCTCCATCAACACAATCGCTCCCTGGGGAGCGAGATACTCCATGAGGGCGTCGGCAACCTGCGCACACAGCTGCTCCTGCAGCTGAAGACGGCGGGCATAAACCTCAACCGTGCGGGCGAGCTTGGAAAGCCCAGCCACCCGACCGTTAGGGATATAACCAATGGCGGCCTTGCCATAAAACGGCAGCAGATGATGTTCACACAGCGAGTAGAACGTGATATCGCGCTCGATAACCAAATCGTTCGAAGCGACGGCAAAGGTTTTGGACAGGTGCTCCTCGGCACTTTGGTCCATACCGCCGACGATCTCACCATACATACGGGCAACGCGCGCCGGAGTCTCCAGCAGGCCCTCACGAGTTGGATCCTCGCCTACGCCCTCAAGCAACAGCTTAATGGCGGCCTCGACTTTTTCCTGATCGACCATCTGGGCCTCACTTTTCCGATTTCACGTTCGCGCTATGGTACCACGCCCTCCGGCATCGACCACAAGCTACATAGTATGGGTCGAATAGACCGGATCATCGCGCCAAAGTTCAACCGCATCACAAAGCGCAACGCCCTCGCGCTCAGCACGGGCGCGCGTAGCGTTCATATCGATCACGCGCTGGTTGCTCGAGCCCCTAAAGCGCAACGAGATATCGTACAGATCTTGAACAAACGGACCGTCCACCAACATGTCGAGGCAGGCAAGGATGCGGTCCGTCACCTCGGTATGATGACGACCGCCCGGCATAAGCTCCTCGAGTACGTCGCCAGTAAAGCACCAAATAGTCTTCCCCGACCCCACTGGATAGGCCGCGCGAACACGCTCAATGAAATCAACGAGCCCCGCCTGGTTCTCGGGTTCCATGGGCTCCCCGCCCAGAATCGTCAGGCCATCAATAAAGGGATGATCGAGACTCTCGATGATTTTGTCCTCGACGGCACGATCGAACGGCTTGCCCGCAGCAAAGTCCCACGCGACAGAGTTAAAGCAGTTCTTGCACCCACGACGGCACCCGCTCACAAACAGAGAAGTACGAACGCCTTCCCCATCAGCAATGTCGAAATACTTAATGTTCGCGTAGTTCATAGGTAACTCTCCCGGGAGGCCGGGACATATCATCCCGTCCTCAAACATTCTCGGCCTTCGGCCTGCGAAACTGCGGGCGGGACGATATGTCCCGGCCTCATGCAAAGGGTAACTCAATGAACGAAGCGAACATCGAGTATAGGGTTCGAGGTCCAATAAATACTCAGCTGCAGCTCAGCCGCCATTGCAAGCAGATCGTCATTGCAGCTCAACTCATTTCCGCTAAGAACTTCGAGGAGCGAGCAGACCGCATGCCGCATCTCAGCTACATCACCTTGGCTGTCCCGCAGCGAGGCCCCGGACCTTTGCTCGATATGAGTTCCGCACGAACAGGAGGCGCCAGTGGCGCCTCCGTCGTGAGCCAGGACTGTCGAAATAGCGAGTAAAGGTCCGGGGCCTCGCTACGGGGCGGCCTGGGATGGTTATTAGAGATGCAGCACGCGGTCGCGGATCTCCTCGGTTCGGCCCTGGTTCCAGAACTGGGTACCGATGTAGCCGCACGTACGACGGGCGACGTTCATCTTCTCCTGATCGCGGTTGCCGCAGTTGGGGCACTCCCACACCAGCTTGCCGTCATCCTCGACAATCTTGATCTCGCCGTCGTAACCGCACACCTGGCAATAATCGCTCTTGGTGTTGAGCTCGGCGTACATGATGTTGTCGTAGATGTACTGCATCACGCGGATGACAGCCTTGAGGTTGTCCTGCATGTTGGGAACCTCGACGTAGGAGATGGCACCGCCCGGCGAAAGCTGCTGGAACATGCCCTCGAACTTAAGCTTATCGAAGGCATCGATCTCCTCGGACACGTGGACATGATAGCTGTTTGTAATGTAGCCCTTGTCCGTCACACCCGGGATAATGCCAAAACGACGCTGCAGGCACTTGGCGAACTTGTAGGTCGTCGACTCAAGCGGGGTGCCGTACAGCGAGAAGTCGATATCGCTTTCGGCCTTCCACTCGGCGCACTTGTCGTTCATGCGCTGCATGACGGCCATGGCAAACGGCGTGCCCTCCTTCTCGGTGTGGCTGTGGCCCGTCATGTACTTGACGCACTCATACAGGCCAGCATAGCCCAGGCTGATGGTGGAGTATCCGCCCACGAGCAGCTTGTCGATCGTCTCGCCCTTCTTCAGACGAGCGAGGGCGCCGTACTGCCAAAGAATCGGCGCGGCATCCGAAAGCGTGCCCATCAGGCGCTCATGACGGCACAGCAGGGCACGATGGCACAGCTCGAGGCGCTCGTCGAAAATCTTCCAGAACTTGTCCATGTCCTGATGCGAGCTCAGCGCGACATCGGGCAGGTTGATGGTCACAACACCCTGGTTAAAGCGGCCATAGTACTTAGGCTTGCTCGGGTCATAGTTCAGTGCGTTGGCAACGTTATTAAAGCCGTTGCCCGAGCGGTCGGGCGTCAGGAAACTGCGGCAGCCCATGCAGGTGTAGCAATCGCCGTTGCCGGCGGTCTCGCCCTTAGACAGCTTGAGCTCGCGCATCTTCTTCTCAGAGATGTAGTCGGGCACCATGCGCTTGGCGGTGCACTTGGCAGCCAGCTGGGTCAGGTAGAAGTACGGGGAATTCTCGTGAACGTTATCGTCCTCGAGTACATAGATAAGCTTGGGGAATGCCGGGGTAATCCAAACGCCGGCCTCGTTCTTAACACCCTCGTAGCGCTGGCGAAGCGTCTCCTCCACGATCATGGCAAGGTCGTGCTTCTCCTGAGGCGTACGGGCCTCATTAAGATACATAAAGACCGTCACGAACGGCGCCTGGCCATTGGTGGTCATAAGGGTCACGACCTGATACTGAATCGTCTGGACGCCGCGACGAATCTCATCGCGCAGACGGTCCTCAACGACCTCACGGACCTTCTCGGCAGACGCAGAGACGCCGAGCTCCTCAAGCTCGCGGGCAACCTCGCCGCGAATCTTCTGACGGCTCACCTCAACAAAGGGGGCAAGATGGGTCAGCGAGATAGACTGGCCGCCGTACTGGGAGGAAGCAACCTGGGCGATAATCTGCGTCGCGATGTTGCAGGCGGTCGAAAAGCTATGCGGTTTTTCGATCAATGTGCCCGAGATAACGGTGCCGTTCTGGAGCATGTCCTCCAGGTTCACCAGGTCGCAGTTGTGCATATGCTGGGCAAAGTAATCCGAATCGTGGAAGTGGATCAGGCCCTCATTGTGGGCATCCACGATCTCTTGGGGCAGCAGCACACGCTGAGTCAGATCTTTGGAGATCTCGCCGGCCATGTAGTCGCGCTGAACGGAGTTGACGGTCGGGTTCTTGTTGGAGTTCTCCTGCTTGACCTCTTCGTTGTTGCACTCGATCAACGACAGGATCTTGTCATCGGTCGTGTTCTTTTGGCGCTTCAGGCTCTGAACATAGCGATAGATGATGTAGTGGCGGGCAACCTCGTAGCAGTCGAGACGCATGATCTCGTCCTCGACCAAATCCTGGATCTCCTCGACCGAAACGGTGTGTCCGGCATTCTCACATGCCTCGGCAACATTTTGTGCCGCATAAACCACCTGACGGTCGGTTAGACGAGAGCTCTCCTCGACCTCCAAGTTTGCGGCGCGGATGGCATTGACGATCTTATCGATGTCAAAGACAACCTCGGTGCCGCTGCGCTTGATGATCTTCATCCTCTTGCCTCTTTCGCATCGTAGTCTCATTGCGCTTCAGAGCCAAACGATGCCCGGCAGGGCTTGCCCCTGTCTTGCGGCGCCGTCGCGCAATCTGTGTTCTCGATAAACCATAGGTCCTCATGCGGACAATCCTCGCGGCCGATCAAGCGGCTCAAAGGCGTGTCCAAATGGGGCGAATAAGGTTCTCGTTCTCTGTCCGCCATCTATCATACGACAAAGACGCATCTATATCCTGTATTCTTTTTTTAGGTCAAACACAACATATAGTGTTTCAGCAGGTCAAAGCAATTGGTCATTTTGCAGACGCATTAAAAATGAGGGGCATTGGACAAGTCGGTAAAACGTTACCAACACGGCTACCTGCATGGCAGTTATAAAACCCCCTTAGTCAAGCCGCTGACAAATCCTACCAAAACCAAGCCGCTCACGCCAAAAGAATCCAAAAGATTATGCTTGACCAACATGTTGCGGTCACGATGGACCAGGACACATGCAATCTGCCGGCGCCCCCACGGGATGCGAAGACCATCGCGTACAGACCTTGGATCAATATTTGGCGGCTTATTTGGCGGCGTGCTTGGTGGCAAAACAAAACAGCCCAGAGGACATAGCCTCTGAGCTGCGAACATTTGGTGGGCGTTAGAAGATTTGAACTTCTGACCTCTTCCGTGTCAGGGAAGCGCTCTCCCCCTGAGCTAAACGCCCAAATGGAGCGGACAACGGGGCTCGAACCCGCGACCCCAACCTTGGCAAGGTTGTGCTCTACCAACTGAGCCATGTCCGCCTGCGAGGATTTAATATACGGGATGATCCACCCAAATGCAAGAACTTTTTTTGAAAAGTTTTGCGACGCCCTCGCGAACCTCGCGAAGACATCAGCCACCACGGAAGGTGTAGGCAAACGCAAGCTCGCCGCAAGAGGCCCCCTACAACTCAGCGAGCATGATCCAGGCAGAGCTGTCCTGCGCGAGCCTGCCATCTGCAAGCGGTGATGAGGTGAGCAGGACCCTACCCGCCGGCAGCTCCACGGGTGCTGCACCGAAGTTCGTCACACACGCCCAGCCGTTGTCGCGGCGATAGGCGATGACGCCGCCCTCAGCGCCCTCGGCACCATCCGCAAGGCCGGTGCACCCGTCAAGATCGAGCCACGCAAGATCGTTGGCGCACCCGCGCAGCTTGCGCCGCAGCCAGAGGGCGTCGCGATAGAACGCAAGCATCGATGCCGGGTCCGCTTCTTCCCTATCGGCAGCGTAATCGGAAAACCATGCAGGCTGTGGCAGATGGGGCGCCGCATCGGCGTCCGCCGGTGAAAACCCAAACGATCCGCCCTGCGCGGGATCGTCCGCTGCCACCCACGGCAGGGGCACACGACAGCCGTCGCGCCCCTTCTCGCGCTTCGGTCCGTGCGTATTGGTCGCAGTGGGATCTTCGAGTGCAGCCCACGGGATGTCAGCCACCTCAAAAAGGCCGAGCTCCTCACCCTGATACACGTATGCCGAGCCCGGAAGCGCCAACTCAAGCAAAAGGGCTGCCCGCGCGCGGCGCTCGCCGAGTTCACGGTCCTCGTCATAAGACGACCCGTCGCGTAAGAGCCAGTCGAGCGCAATCTGATGGTAGCGCGTCGCCTTGATTTGCGGCAGGGCATAGCGTGTCGCCACGCGCGGCACGTCGTGGTTGGAGAGTACCCAGGTCGAGGCGGAATCGGATTCGATGGCCGCCTTCAAGCCCTTCTCGATTGCAGCGTGCATGTCATCATAGGTCCAAGTGGCCTTGGCGAACTCAAAGTTGAATGTCTGGCCAAGCTCGCTGGGGCGTGCGTAGAGATACTGGCGCTCGGGCAGAACCCACGCCTCGGCAACGGCGCTGCGCGGCGGATCATAACGGTCGAACACGCGGCGCCACTCGCGATAGATCTCATGGACCTCGTTGCGGTCCCACAGCGGATGGGTGCCGTCCTCAACCATGTCATCGCCCTCGGCGAGATGCCACCGGTCGAGGTCATCGCGGTCGAGATCCTTGGCGAGACCGTGCGCCACATCAATGCGAAAGCCATCGACGCCTCGATCGCTCCAAAACGCCAGGACGTCGCAAAAGAACGCATGAACCTCGGGACACGACCAGTCAAAGTCCGGCTGCTCGGGCGTAAACATGTGCAGATACCACTGACCGTCCGCGACGCGCGTCCAGGCGGGGCCGCCAAAGTTGGCATTCCAATTGGTGGGAGGCAGCTCGCCGTGCTCGCCGCGACCATCGCGGAAGATATAACGGGCGCGCTCGGGTGATCCGGGGCCGGCGGCAAGAGCGGCTTTGAACCAGGGGTGCTGGTTGGACGAATGGTTGGGCACGATGTCGACGATGACCTTGATGCCGTGCGCATGAGCCGCAGCGATCATGTCATCGAAGTCGTCAAGCGAGCCGAGACGTGGGTCGACATCGCAGTAGTCCGCCACATCATAGCCGCCATCGACAAGAGGCGATGGGTAAAACGGGCTCAGCCAGATAGCCTCGATGCCCAGCTGCTCAAGATAGTCCATCTGCTGGGTAATGCCCGCGATATCGCCCAGACCCGAACCAGTCGAATCCTTAAACGAGCGCGGATAGATCTGATAGATCGCGGCATCGGACATCCATGGGCGCGACGAGGACTTTTCTGTAGCCATGGGATGAGTCTCCCTTGCAACGAGGTTTTGCGAGATGCCCACGATGATACGCCCAAAGCGGACATTCGCGGCAAACAACGCCACAGCCACGCCCCAAACGCTCGCTCCCTCTCGGGTTCGAGTCTCCTGGGACGAATCGATCGATCAGTGAAAAGAACGGAAGGCCCACTCCTCCGGCCACGACAGCGAGCGGGCTCCGGGTGCCCCAAGTTGCCGCGAAAGAGGAGGGAAGCGTACTTTATGTACGCGACCGACGATTGAGGGGCAAGATGGGGTGCCCGGGGCTCGCACAGCGTCAACAAAAAACGCGGTTCGTTAGAACCGCGTAAGATAGTTGGAGCGGACAACGGGGCGTCTGCGTATTCGCTTCGCGGATCCGCACCGGCTTCGGCCGCCTGCCGGCGTCCTCGCCAGCTCGCTACAAACGCTCCGCGTTTGCTTAACGCTCGCTCCCTCTCGGGTTCGAGCCCAAGCGATGGGTACGAAAAAGCCCGGCTACCGTAGTAGTCGGGCTGCTGCGTTTGGAGCGGACAACGGGGCTCGAACCCGCGACCCCAACCTTGGCAAGGTTGTGCTCTACCAACTGAGCCATGTCCGCATATGTAAAACAAAACGGGCGCCGGAGCGCCCGGATGTTGCCTGGAGGCGAAGCCCGGATTCGAACCGGGGGTAAAGGCTTTGCAGGCCTCTGCCTTACCACTTGGCCACTTCGCCGAAAAAGGACCGCTTAAACGGTCCAGAAATGCAATGGAGCGGACAACGGGGCTCGAACCCGCGACCCCAACCTTGGCAAGGTTGTGCTCTACCAACTGAGCCATGTCCGCTTGCGGGTTATTAATTTACGCGAGTTGTCCAAAAGACGCAAGTACTTTTTTCAAAAAACTTGTCTGCCGCATGTTCTTAGTAGCTAAACGCGCTAAAGCGATTGGCTAGGCACACGACTCCAGCGCTCCGCTAAACAGCTTCACCATCTGCACGCGCGTGCCGGCGCCGTCCGTACGACGAGCAACCTCCACGTTATCGACGAGCATACGCATAAGCTTGATACCACGGCCGCGCTCCTCTGATGCGACCGGTTCGCTCGTTTCATCGATAGAATAGCCGGCACCTCGATCAAGCACCTCAACCACAACGCGATCGCCATAGGCCTGAACCGTCAGGACGCACCCGATACCGCCCGCATGGTCATAGGCATTACCCAGCGCCTCCCCCGACGCCAACGCGACATCGTAGCGCTCGTCACGGCGCAACGGAAGCGATTCAAGGAGTTCGGCGATGCGATGTCGGTAGTATGGAAGATTCTCGATACCCTGACGGACCTCGACGCTCTTACTCCAGCGAGGCAGCTCCCCCACCGGAATGGCGGGAATAGACTCCCGTGCCGGCCCCGCGACATGAAGAATATCGACAAGACGGGCAATCTCCAAAAAGCGAACAACTTCACCTGATGCATTGACGAGCGAAAGCAGGCCTTCTCGCCTCATGAGCTCACGAGCGCGCGTAAGCAGGAATGCCAAGCCCGTCGAATCGATAAAGCTAACAGCCTGGCAGTTGATGACGACACGACGCACGCCGCGGCCAATCAAAGCATCCAACCGCCGACGCAGCGCAGGCACCGTGGCGATGTCGATATCGCCTGGTGGCGTCAAAACCACTATGTCATTCCACTCATTCATACGACCATGGTTCCCCAAAAAAGCCCACTCGATGCATTCGTTTCCCCAACCGTACGGATTCAGCCCGCCCAGCGTCGTCTATGAACGACCCCGTAAAAACTCAAGGGACACCAATGCAATGTCATCGTCCAGCGCCGATTCGGTAAATCGGTCAAGCTCGCCCAAGACCTTGCCGCAAATGCCCGACACGCCCTCACCCGAGACAGAGAGCAGAAGGTCGCGAAGGCGCTGCTCGCCAAAGAAAGCACCCGAGCGGTCACGCGCTTCGATTGTTCCGTCGGTGTACATAAATAGCATGTCACCAGGAGCGAACGTAAACACGCCTGTCTCGTATACCATGCTCTCAAAGGCACCGATTACCCCCGATTGGCATCCAAGCAGCTCGACCTCCCCCCCACGGGCCTCGCCGCCACCCAGCGGCATCGACTCTGGCCTGATGACCATGGTCGGAGGATGGCCCGCCGAACAATACGTTGCACGTCCGGCTTTAAGGTCAATCTTGGCGATAAAGGCCGTCACGAACGTCTCGACCCTTGAAAAGCCCATGAGCATGCTGTTAAGGGAGCGTGCCATGCGGGCCGGCCCAGCGCCCTCCCAGGCATATGCCGTCAGGGCCGTCTTGACGAGCGCGGACATCGATGCAGCCTCAATGCCTTTGCCAGACACATCGCCCAGAATCATGACGGCGCAATCGTCGGGAAGACGGATGAGCGTATAGAAATCGCCGCCGACCAACGCCGAGTTCGTGGCCGACAGGTACACCGAATCGGCGGCGATTCCCGGAACATCCCCCAGTGAATTTCTCATGCCAATCTGAAGGGTCTGAGCGATATGGCGCTCCTCACGCTTTTGAGATTCGCCTTCATAGATCAGTTCAAAGTCATGAGCCAAGTGCACCAAGTAGTCATATTCAAGGTCATCAATCGGCTCTTGGCTACCATCACGAAGCAGCAGCGCGCGCGTCGTCGGGCCCTTCGCAACAGAAGCAGGAACGATCGCGTCGTTACTGTGCTTGCCATCGCCCTCAGAGCGCGGGCGCCCCGCCTCGATGCCGGCGTCGACGTAGAGACCCTGGCAAGGCAGGCCATGCGCCCTAAGCCAGCCTCCCATAGGCATCGATTCGTCAACGCGAGTTATACGGACGTGTTTAAGGTCCTCGGCGCTCGTGCCGCCCAAAACAGATGCCTCAAAGCCATCAGGGCCAGCCCCCAGACGTGCCGCTGGCGCCGTCGTGGAAAAGAAAAGCTTCTCGGGATCGTCCGGCAAAGCAACGCGGCTGCCGCCTTCAAAATCTATGACGTAGGAATCCAGACTGGCGTCATACTCAATAGGGCAAAAATGGCAGTTGAGCATATTGCAGATCTCGGACGATACCGCCTGGGTAGCCGCGGCGGAATCGTCTAGAAAGGTAAACAACTCGTCACGCAAGACATTGAGCGAGCGGCCAAGCTCGGCCGTGCGACGGGAGCGAAGGCTCGATGCCATGCCGACCAGCTGGATAGACAGGTAATCGCAAATGACCTCGAGCACATTAACGTCATAGGCGAGCGGTGCCTGAGGGCGTTTCCAACCAACTTCCAGCACGCCAAGGATCTGCGTACCGTAAAAAACGGGAAGACAGATCTCGCTGCGGTACGGAGGCATATCCTGCATGCGCAACAGGTGCTTAGAACGATTGTCCAGATCCATGAACATACCGGAGGCGACCTTATCACCCTCAAGGTCCTGTTGAATCGACAAGCGACAGGCACGCGACTCACGAAGAACATACGTCGGAATGCCAGCGCCATACGGCAAAAACTCAGGCAGGTAGCTGTCGTACAGCTCCTTGGAAACACCGCGAAGTTTAAAACCACCGCTCTCAGAAAAATAGATAGCGGCACCCGAAGCATCGAGCGTTCCTACAAGCTGGTTCAAAACGGTATCAAGTAGGCTGGGCAGCTCATCGGAGCCCACGGTACTCATAATGACCGAGAGCGTGCCAGAGAGGCGCTTGTTCGCCACTCTAAGCTCCGAAAGCGCACGCTTGAGTTGCCGGTCGTGAGAATACTGTTCCTCGATACTGTGAAGCACCACCAGGACACGTGGTGCGCGGCGCCCAAAGATGTGTGGAGGCGTTACGGAGCCCGCACGAACCAAGACGGGAATAAAAGAGCCGTCACTCAGCTTGAGCATCAGTTCGTTCTCGGAGCCATCAGTTTCAAATGGCAGACGATGTTCCGTCGCACGTTCAAAAGCGGACGAGTACAGGACGTCTTTAACATCTCCGCCGATGACGTCGGCGCGTTCCTCGCACATCAAACCAAGTAAGCGATTATTCACATGCAGAATGGTTCCGTCGAGCTCGCAGATGATGACAGCATCGCTCGTGATCTCGACTAGTTGGGCAACGTCTGCCCACTCGTTGCGTTCAAGCGTTTCCATCGTGGACCTCACCGTCTATCGGTAACAAAAAAGCCTCCGAAGAGGCTTCTCAAATGCGATGGTGTCGGAGGCGGGACTTGAACCCGCATGACCAAAAAGCGGTCACTAGCACCTCAAGCTAGCGCGTCTGCCAATTCCGCCACTCCGACATGCTATGTTGTTGATTCGCGGTTCGTTTTGTTGGACCCGCGCGTTCAACGAGGAAGATAATAACCTATGATTCGAGAACTGTGCAAGCACTTTTTTGAAAAAAGTTTACGAATTTGTAAATGCGCAGGTAGATCTGTATATCCGGTTCGGAATGGGGGCAGCTTCCCAGCGCGTCCTCGGGCATGCGGTACATTTTGATCCGCGCTTCGCGCTACAAAATGTACCGCCCCCTGCGGAATGCGCTGGGAAGCTGCCCCCATTCCGAACCTACGTTAACATGCTCCAGGCAAAGTTCCTAAACATATTCTGGGGCTGATAAGAATTTAGTGGCTCGGCTTTGCCGAGCCCTTATATGGGAAGGCCGGAGCCAAAGCTCCGGCCTCGCTCAATTTCCTATTAGATTAAGTGAGCGATCAAGGAATCGCACCCCTCCCTGCCGCGTTACCGCAGGGTCCACCCTGGTGTTACTTTTCAGAACATTCCGCAGGACGCAAGTAACCCCCGCCGCACGAAGTGCGCAGCGGGGGTTACTTGCATGTCCGAGGACGTTCTGAAAAGTAACACCAGGGCGGGCCCGGACGAGAACAACCGACTACAGGTCGATGTGCGATTCCTTGATCGGGAACGGCTCGGCGAAGTGGCACGCGCAGCAGTGGCCCGGGGCAACTTCCTTAAACTCAGGAAGCTTCTCGGAGCAGATGCCCTGCGCGATCGGACAGCGCGTGTGGAAACGGCAGCCGGTCGGCGGATCTAGCGGCGACGGCGGATCGCCAGCGAGGATGATGCGCTTGCGGGTCTTCTGAATATCCGGATCGGGCACCGGCACGGCAGACAGCAGTGACTGCGTGTACGGGTGGTGCGGCTCGCTATAGAGTGTCTTCCAGTCCGAAACCTCGACCATCTTACCCAGATACATAACGGCAACGCGATCGGAGATGTGCTGCACGACGGACAGGTCGTGGGCGATAAACAGATACGCCGTACCGAACTTGTCCTGAAGATCCTTGAGCAGGTTCAGAACCTGGGCCTGAATGGAAACATCCAGAGCGGAAACGGGCTCGTCGCAGATGATCAGCTTGGGCTTCAGAGCGAACGCGCGGGCGATGCCGACACGCTGACGCTGACCGCCCGAGAACTCGTGCGGATAGCGGTTGATGTGCTCGGGGTTGAGGCCGACGACGTCCAGCAGCTCACGGACACGCTCAATGCGCTCCTCCTTGGTGCCCACGCCATGAATAGTCATGGGCTCGGAGACGATCTCGCCGATGGTCATACGAGGATTGAGCGAAGCATAGGGGTCCTGGAAGATGAACTGCATCTCACGACGCATGTCCTTGATCTCATGCTTGCTCATCTCGGCAACGTCTTTGCCCTGGAAGAACACCTTACCTGCCGTCGGCTTGGTCAGGCGCATGATGGTGCGGCCCGTGGTGGACTTACCGCAACCAGACTCGCCGACCAGGCCAAAGGTCTCGCCCGGATAAATCTCGAACGAAATGTCATTCACAGCAGAGACGACGCGCTTGGAAAAACGCTTGGCGAACATGCCGGACTCTGCGGGGAACTCCTTAGAAAGATGCTCGACCTTCAGCAGCGGAGTGCGCTCGTTATTGTCTGCCATTTACGCCTCGCCTCCCTTCTTGGAATCCTTGCGCGTGCGGGACGTCTCAGGGGCGTTCTTGAGGAACTCGGGGTCACCGGAATAATGGCACGCAGAATAGTGGCCGGACTCGGTGACAACGCGCTCGGGGCGCTGCTTGCGGCACTTGTCGGTCGCATAGGGGCAGCGAGGAGAGAAGACGCAGCCCTCGGGCAGGTTCATGAGCGAAGGCGGGTTGCCGTGAATCGGCGTCAGCGGCTTCTTCTCATCGATGGCCTGCTCCGGGATGGAGCGAATAAGACCCCAGGTGTAGGGATGGCGGCTCTCGTAGAAGATTTCCTCAGCAGTACCGAACTCGACGGGACGGCCGGCGTACATAACCATAATCTTATCGGCCATATCGGCGACGACGCCCAGGTCATGGGTAATCATAATAATGGCGTTGCCGTTCTTCTCCTGCATCTCCTGCATGAGCTCGATAATCTGAGCCTGAATGGTAACATCCAGAGCCGTCGTGGGCTCGTCGGCAATCAGGATATCGGGATCGCAGGCAAGAGCCATAGCGATCATGACACGCTGACGCATACCGCCGGAGAACTGGTGCGGATACTCATTGACGCGCTTCTCGGGCTCGGGGATACCCACGAGGTCCAAAAGCTCGGTAGCGCGCTTGAGCGCCTCCTGCTTGGAGTAGCCGCGGTGCAGACGAAGGCCCTCGCCCACCTGCTTGCCGATCTTATAGACCGGGTTCAAGGAGGTCATAGGATCCTGGAAGATCATCGCGATGTCGTTACCGCGAATGTGCTGCATCTCTTCCTCGGTCATCTCGAGGATAGAACGGCCGCGATAGCGAACGTCGCCGCCCTCAATCTTTCCCGGAGGCATCGAGATAAGACCCATGATGGTCATGGCGGTCACAGACTTACCGGAGCCGGACTCACCGACGACACCGAGGGTCTCGCCGCGATCGAGCGTGTAGGAGACACCGTCGACAGCGCGAACAACGCCATCTTCGGTGTGGAAATACATCTTAAGGTCATCGACCTCGAGCAGATGCTGGCCCTCGGGAACCGGCTGGTCCTTCAGGTCCACATAGTTCTTGTTCTTCTTCATCCTTATGCGTCCTTCATCTTGACGTCGAGGGCGTCGCGCAAACCGTCACCCAGCAGGGTGAAGGCGAGCACCGTCGAGAGAATTGCCAGACCGGGCATGATCATCATCCAGGGAGCAGTCAGAAGATACTGCTGACCGTCCTGAATCATGGAGCCCCACGAAGGCGTAGGCGGAATAACGCCCATGCCGAGGAAGGACAGAGCGGACTCGGTCAGAATAGCGCCGCCGATGTTCATGGTCGCGTAGACCACGATGGAAGCAACGGAGTTCGGGAAGATATGGCGCATAACGATACGGGCATCGGATGCACCCATGGCGCGGGCGGCGTCAACATAGTCGTTCTCTTTGACCGTGAGGATCGCGGATCTAAAGACGCGCGCAATCGAAGGCCAGCCGAGAATACCGATGGCGATAAAGACGTTCTGAAGGCCACGGCCGATAACGGCGATCATGGCGACGACGAACAGCACGTACGGGAACGCCAGGAAGATGTCCGCGCAGCGCATGATAATCGTATCCCAGATGCCGCCATAGAAACCGGCAAGGGCGCCCATGACCAGACCGATCACCGTGGAGATGGCGGTGGCCATAATACCGACGGAAAGCGAAACACGTGCACCGTAGATAACACGAACGAGAATGTCGCGGCCAAGGGCGTCGGTGCCAAACGGGTGCTCGGCACACGGAGCCAGCAGCGACGTCTCGGCCATGGTGGTCGAGTCGGAAGCCGTCGGCGAACCGAGCCAGGGCTTAGCCCACAGATCTGCGGTCAGGGCAACCAAAACGACGACGATGATCCAGCAGACACCGATAACGGCGAGCTTGTTCTTGCGAAGACGCTTAAAAGCGTCGCCCCACAGCGTGCGGGACTTGGCGGGAGCAGATGCGGCCTTGGTGGCGGTAGCCTGCTCCTGAGACTGAGAATCAGTTTCCTGCATGAGACGTACCTCCCTTAGGCCTTATCCGACGGACCGCCAAGGCGGATGCGCGGGTCGAGGAATGCATAGCTAATGTCGACGAGCAGGTTGATCACCATGACGACGACGACGATGAGCGTAACGCCGCCCATAACGATGGGCCAGTCACGCATGCTAATGGCGCGATAGACCTCATAGCCGATACCGGGCCAGTTAAAGACCGTTTCGGTCAGGATGGCACCCGAAAGCATGCCGCCAAAGTCGACACCAATATAGGTAACGACGGGGATGAGTGCATTCTTAAGCGCATGCTTGATGATGATCGCGCGATTGGAGAGACCCTTGGCCTTTGCCGTACGGATGTAATCTTGGTTCATGACGTCAAGCAGCTGTGAACGCATAATGCGGGCAGCATAAGCGGTCGAAACCGAAGCCAGCGTAATGGTCGGAAGCACATAGTGCATCCAATCCTGATACTGAGAGCTGGAACCGCCGGCACCCGAAATCGGCATGGAGAATGCGCCGCCGGTGAGATCCTTAAGGATGACGCCGAAGAACAGCTGCAGCAGCATGCCGAGCCAGAAGGCGGGAACGGCAACGAGGATCGACGTGGTGAGCGTTACCAAAATATCCCAGAAGGAATAACGCTTTACCGCCGAAATGATACCCGCACCGATACCCATGATCGCCTCGAGCACGATGGCGCACGCGGCGAGTTTGACCGTATACGGATACTTCTGGGCAAAGATTTCCGTAACCGGCAGCTTGCGCTGGTACGAATTACCCAGATCGCCATGAAGCAGACCGTTCATGTAATACAGATAACGGTCTACAAGCGACGTCTGAACGGGATCGCCGTTCTCGTCAAGGATCGCGTTACCGTCCTCGTCCGTCTGGACCAGGTGATAGCGTACGCGAAGCTGAAGCTCTACCTCGGGGGACAGAGCCTTGTCTCCACCGATCAACTTGATCGGATCTCCCGGCACGATATTCTGGAGGGCGAACAGAATCAGCGTGACGCCCAAAAACACCGGGATGAACTGAAGCACACGTTTAACGATGTACTTACCCATACCACTCCCCTATCTAGGGATTAACCTAAATGGGATGCCGATCGCCAGACCGGCATCCCAAAATTACCATCAGCCAGTTTACCCCAGGTTAGGGGGAACTGTATGTTTCCCATGAGGTCTACGTAAATACTTGACCCTCACGGAAGCTGCAAAACTCTTAGGCGAGCTCAGCGGTACCCAGATCGGCGTGCTTCTGCGGATCAACGTAGAGGTACTTGACGCGGTCGGAGCCAGCGATGGTGTGCGTGTAGAACATCACCGGGATGACCGGGCAGTCGGCGGCGACCATGGCGTCGGCCTCCTGCATCTTGGCGATACGCTCGTCGTCGTCAACCGTGGCACGGGCCTCGTCAACCTTGGCGTCAAAGTCGGGGTTGCTGTAACCGGAGCGGTTGTCGCCACCCAGGGAGTCGGAGTGGAACAGCGGATACAGGAAGTTGTCCATGATCGGGTAATCGGCGATCCAGCCCAGACGGCCGAACTGATAGTTGAAGTTCTGATACTGCTCGAGCAGGGCAGACCACTCAGGGGTATCGGAGACGGCGGTGACGCCCACCTTGGCGAGGTCGCCGATGATGGACTCCATGATCTCCTTGTGGCCGCCGTCCTGGTTGTAGGACAGGGTCACATTGATGCCACGATCGCCGTTAGCGCCAGCGGGAGCGACCTTGTCGAGGTACTCGTTAGCCTTGTCGACGTCGTAGGCGCAGAACTCCCATGCGCCCTCCTTGTAGCCGGCGATTCCCGGAGGAACGATGCCGTCAGCGGGGGTACGGGTGCCCTTGAAGATGGTCTTGCAGATGGCCTCACGGTTGATAGCCAGGGAGATGCCCCTACGCAGGTCAGCGTTGTTGAACGGCTCGGCCGTGGTGTTGCACGTCAGATAGTACGTGGAAGGCTCGGAACCGAGCAGCATGCGCGCACCATCACTCATGGTGTAGCCATCCTTGGACTCGCCGCGGTCCTTCTTGGCGGCGTCGATCTGAGCAACGGGAACGTCGCAGACATCAAGGTTACCGGCCTGGAACTCCTTGTAAGCGGTCTCCACGTCCTTGATGACCTGGAAGTGGATGGCGTCGATCTTGGCCTTGTCGCCATAATAATCGTCGAACTTCTTGAGGTTGATCTCCTGACCATCCTCCCACTTACCGTCCATCATGAACGGGCCGTTGCCGACCGGGGCAAGATAGAAGCTCTTGACATCGGTCTCGGCGCACTCGGGAACCGGGGACAGAGCCGGGTGAGAGGCGACGAAGGGGAAGTCGGCGTAGGCGGAAGTCAGCTTGACGACGAGGGTCTCGTCATCCGGGCAGGTAACGCCGGACAGCTCGGTAGCATTACCGGCAAGCAGATCGTCATAGCCCTCGACCATGGAAAGGTGGTAGGAGACCTCGGAAGGACCATACTCGGTAGCGATGGCCGACTTAGTGTTGACCAGGCGCTCCCAGCCGAGCTTGAAGGACTTGGAGGTAACGTCGTCACCGTTGTGGAACTTGGCCTTCTTGATCTTGAAGGTGAACTCGGTGGCGTCGTCGTTAGCCTCAAAGGACTCGCAAGCCAGCGGAACGATCTCGCCCTTCTCGTTATCGTACTCCGTCAGAGCGTCGAAGAGCTGGTACTCGACCTGAGTGCCCTGATCCTCCTGGACGTTGTAGGGGTCGATGCAGACCGGGTTGTTGATGTAGAAGTTCAGCGTCGAACCGGACTCAGAACCGGAAGCGTCGCCGCCCTTCTTGCCGCATGCGGCAAGAAAAGCCATGGAGCTCGCAGCGAGGGTGCCGCCAACAAAGGCGCGACGACCCATAACGGGCTGGTGGAACATAGAATCAGCCATGCCATCCTCCTTATGAGATAGGACAAAGTGAATTCGGCCGGGCAACGTCAAGACAGCCCGATCGAACCATTCAAACGCGGTCCGCCGTTATGGCTGGTTATGCAGTGCGGACCAACGTTTCGCAATACAGTAGCGCATTTTATGCACAATATGGCGCTAATTCCGGTTAACGGTCGAGAATTTCTTTAGTTAGGCGAAGTATGTGGGGATATTTTGACTCTATTACAAGTCTGTAAACAAAAAGGGCCCCGCACATGCGGGACCCTTTACAAACGTATATACGCCGATGCTTAGTAGCCGACGATGCCCTGCGGGAAGAAGAACATGCACAGAACGACACACACAGCAAAAACGACGGCCATAATTACCGTCAGGCGATCGAGGTTCTGCTCCATGACGCCCGTGGCAGAGCTGGAGTTATACAGCGAGCTAGCGATCATATCCGAAACGCCGGTGCCCTTACCGGAATGCATCAGAACGAGAATCGTCAGCGCCACGGCAGAAACAGCCCAAACGACAAACAGAAGAATCTGGAACGGACCCATAGATAAGCTCCTTAATAGAACAATTCAAACTCCAGTACTGTACCACAACCTTCAACACTCCCCCACCTGCCATTTAGGGACGGGGTAGAAATGGCAGAAATACCAAAAAGGGGGTCGTCCGGTTGTGGACAACCCCCTTACTAGAAAACGGTATTTGTTTTCTATTAGGCCTCGGTGGCGAGCACGCGACCCGTCATCTCGGCGGAAGGCTCAATACCAGCCATGGTGAGCATGGTCGGAGCGATATCGGAAAGACGGCCGTCCTCGATACCGGTGAGCTTGGCCTTATCATCAACGATGATGAACGGCACGCGGTTGGTGGTGTGAGCCGTAAACGGATGCTTGGAACCGTCGGAAGCAACGTCAAACATGTGATCGGCGTTGCCATGGTCGGCGGTAATCAGCGCAAAGCCGCCCTTGGCGAGAATCGCCGGGACAACCTTGGACAGAGCATCGTCAACAGCCTCGACGGCCTTAACGGCGGCGTCGAAGACACCGGTGTGGCCAACCATGTCGCAGTTCGCGAAGTTCACGATGTAGAAATCAGCGCGATCCTCGTTAATAGCGGCGACGAGCTTCTCGGTAACCTCGGGAGCGCTCATCTCGGGCTGCAGATCGTAGGTAGCAACCTTGGGGGAAGCGACGAGCACGCGCTCCTCGCCCTCCTTGGGCTCCTCGATGCCGCCGTTGAGGAAGAACGTCACATGGGCGTACTTCTCGGTCTCGGCGGTGTGCAGCTGCTTCAGGCCATTGGCGGCGATAACGTCGGCCAGAACGTTCTCGAGGAACGTCTTGGGGAAGGCGACCTCGACGTCAAACGTCGGATCGTACTCGGTCATCGTCACAAAGTGCGAAAGCTTAATCTGCTCGCGCTCAAAGCCGTCGAACTCCTTGTCCGTGAACACGCGAGTCATCTGACGAGCGCGGTCGGGACGGAAGTTGAAGAAGATGGCCGCGTCGCCCTCGTGAATGCCCTCGTTGTGGGCAGCAAAGGGCTCGACGAACTCGTCGCCGCGCGGATCCTTCTCGTAGTAGGCCTTGATACCGGCAACGGGGTCGGTATCGGCATCGGACGCGTTGACCATGACGTCGTAGGCACGCTGGATGCGCTCCCAGCGGTTGTCGCGGTCCATGGCCCAATAGCGGCCCGAAACGGTGGCAACGCGAGCGTCGCAACCGGTCTCCTCGGAGATCTTAGCCAGAAAAGCGCAGAACTCGCTCATGTAGCCGGCACCGGACTGCGGGTCGACGTCGCGGCCATCCATGAAGGCGTGGACGCGAACGGTCTTGACGCCATGCTGGGCAGCCATCTTGACCAGAGCCTCGACGTGGTTCATGTGAGAATGAACACCGCCAGGGCTCATAAGGCCCATAAGGTGGAGAGTCTTGCCGTCAGCCTTGACGTCGTCCATAGCCTTGACGAAGACCTCGTTCTTGGCGATGGAGCCGTCCTTGATGGCGTTGTTGATGCGCGAAAGCTCCTGGAACACGATGCGGCCGGCACCGATGTTGAGGTGACCCACCTCGGAGTTGCCCATCTGGCCGTCGGGAAGGCCCACGTCCTCGCCCGAAGCACCGAGCGTGGTGTGAGGATACTTCTCGTACAGGCTATCAAGGAAGGGCGTCTTGGCAGCGGCGACGGCGTTCTCGCCATCAGCCGGAGCAAGGCCGCAGCCATCCATGATGATCAGGAGTGCAGGAAGATGACGCTGTGCCATATGTCCTACTCGCCTGCCTTGACGACCATAGAGGCGAAGTCGGCAGCCTTGAGCGAAGCGCCGCCCACGAGGGCGCCGTCAACGTCGGGCTTGGCGACGAGCTCGGCAATGTTGCCGGGCTTAGCGGAACCACCGTACAGGACGCGGATACCGTCGGCGAGCTCCTCGCCAAACATCTCCTTGAGGGTCTCACGGATAGCGCCGCAGACCTCCTGAGCGTCCTCGGCGGTAGCGGTCTTGCCGGTGCCGATGGCCCAGATGGGCTCGTAGGCGACGACGACCTGCTTGGGGCAGGTGATCTCAAGACCAGCAAGGCCAGCTTTGACCTGGTTCACGACGTGCTCGACATAGGTGCCAGCCTCGCGGACCTCGAGGGACTCGCCGCAGCAGAAGACGGGAACAAGACCGGCGGCAACGAGGGCCTTGGCCTTCTTGTTCTGGTCCTCGTCGGTCTCGTGGAAGTAGTCGCGACGCTCGGAGTGACCGATGATGCAGTAGGTGCAGCCAGCGGACTTGAGCATGTCGCAAGAGGACTCACCGGTGAAGGCACCCTTGGCCTCCCAGTACACGTTCTGTGCACCGAGGGCGATGGGGGCAGCCTGAATGCGGTCATGAACCGTGGTGATGTCAATGGTCGGAGGGCAGACGAGCACCTCGACGCCAGCCGGAACCTCGGGCAGAGCCTGAGCCAGCTCGTCGGCGAGCTTGGCGGCCTCGGCGACGTCGTTGTTCATCTTCCAGTTACCAGCGATAAGAAGGGTGCGATTAGGCATCGAGAAGCGCCTCCACTCCGGGCAGGGCCTTACCCTCGACGAGCTCCATGGAAGCGCCACCACCGGTGGAGATCCAGCTCATCTTGTCGGCCAGGTTGAACTTGTTGACAGCCGCGACAGAGTCACCACCGCCGATGATCGAGGTGCAGTCGGCCTCGGCGACGGCCTCGGCGATAGCCTGGGTGCCGTGAGCGAAGTTGTCGAACTCGAAGACGCCCATGGGGCCGTTCCAGAACACGGTCTTGGCGCCCTTGACGGCCTCGGCGTAGAGCTCCTCGGTCTTGGGGCCGATGTCCATGCCCTCACGATCGTCGGGGATAGCGTCGGAAGCGACAACCTCGGGGACAGCGTCCTCGCCAAAGTGATCGGCAACGCGGTTGTCGATGGGGAGCAGGATCTTGACGCCCTTCTCCTCGGCCTTCTTGAGCATCTCGCCGGCGCGCTCGACCCAGTCCTCTTCCTTGAGGGACTGACCGACGGTCAGGCCCTGAGCCAGGAAGAAGGTGTAGGCCATGCCGCCACCGATGATCAGGGTGTCAGCGGAGTCGATGAGGTGATCGAGAACGCCGATCTTGGAGGAAACCTTGGAACCGCCGACGATAGCGACGAAGGGGCGCTCGGGCTCGGCGAAGATGCCGGTCAGCGTGTCGACCTCCTTCTCGAGCAGGAAGCCGGCGACGGCAGGCAGGTAAGCGGCGGGGCCCACGACGGAACCCTGGGCGCGGTGAGCGGTGCCGAAGGCATCGAGAACGAAGACGTCACCATAGGAAGCGAGCTTCTTGGCGATCTCGGGATCGTTCTTCTTCTCACGCTTGTCGAAACGGACGTTCTCGAGAACGAGGACCTTGCCCGGCTCGACGGCGGCGACAGCCTCAGCAGCCTTCTCGCCGTAGGTGTCGGCGACAAAGGCAACATCGAGACCAGAGAGCTCAGCGAGCTTCTTGGCGACAGGCTCAAGGGAGAGCTCAGGCTGGAAGCCGGTGCCCTCGGGACGGCCGAGGTGGCTCATGAGAATGACGCGAGCGTTGTGCTCAACGAGGTAGTTGATGGTGGGCAGGGCAGCCTTGATGCGGGTGGTGTCGCCAACGACGCCATCCTTGATAGGCACGTTGAAGTCAACGCGGACGAGAACGCGCTTGCCGTCGACATCGATGTCGCGGACGGTCTTCTTGGTAAAGGCCATGTTTGCTTCTACCTTTCGTACGTGTCTGCCTCCCATTACGGCAGACGATTTCCTATAAAAAGGGCGCGACCCTAGGGTGTAAGCCCTATAAGGCCGCGCCCTTCTTTAGACGCTCAACGAGCTATTCGCTAAAAGCTAAATTAAGCAACGAACTTCTCGAAGTACTTGATGGTGCGGACCATCTGAGAGGTGTAAGAGTTCTCGTTGTCGTACCAAGAGGTGACCTGAACGAGGGTCTGGCCGTTGCCGAGATCAGAGCACATGGTCTGAGTGGCGTCGAAGATGGAGCCGTGGGTCTCGCCGATGATGTCGGTGGAGACGATGTCGTCCTCGTTGTAACCGAAGGTCTCGGAGATGGTGGCAGCGTAGGCCTTCATAGCGGCGTTGACCTCGTCGACGGTGACCTTCTTGTCAACGACAGCGTAGAGGTTGGTGATGGAGCCGGTCGGCGTCGGGACGCGCTGGGCGGCACCGATGAGCTTACCGTTGAGCTCGGGGAGAACCAGGCCGATAGCCTTGGCAGCACCGGTGGTGTTGGGGACGATGTTGACGGCGCAGGCGCGGCTACGACGCTTGTTGCCCTTGCGCTGCGGGCCGTCGAGCGGCATCTGGTCGCCAGTCCAGGCGTGAATGGTGGTCATGATGCCGGACACGATGGGAGCGAAGTCGTTCAGACCCTTGGCCATCGGGGCGAGGCAGTTGGTGGTGCAGGAAGCAGCAGAGATGATGTTGTCCTCAGCGGTCAGCGTCTCGTGGTTGACGTTGTACACGATGGTGGGCAGATCGCTGCCGGCCGGAGCGGAGATGACGACCTTCTTGGCGCCAGCGTTGATGTGGGCCTGAGCCTTAGCCTTGCTGGTGTAGAAGCCGGTGCACTCGAGAACGACGTCGACGTCGAGGTCGCCCCAAGGCAGGTTGTTGGCGTCGGCCTCCTTGTAGATCTTGATCTCCTTGCCGTCAACGGTGATGGAATCCTCGCCAGCAACGACCTCGTGATCGCGAGCGTAGTTGCCCTGCGTGGAGTCGTACTTCAGCAGGTAAGCGAGCATATCGGGAGAGGTGAGGTCGTTGATAGCGACGATCTCGGAGCCCTCATGACCGAACATCTGACGGAAAGCCAGACGACCGATGCGACCGAAGCCGTTAATAGCAACCTTTACTGCCATTGTGTCTCCTTTCGTAAGGCCCCCGCAAGCTACAGCGCCCGCCGTTGAGGCCCACAAACTAACCACTCGCCTAATATACCTTTTTTTTGACTTGAATTTCACGAGAATAGTCGAAATTGAAAATCAAATTTACGTTAAAACGTTTTAAAGAATAAAATAGCAGCTAAATCCGTATATAAGTCGATACTTTAAACTACCGGTTTGCTTCAATGAGCTTTTCAAGCCTCAAAACTCGATGGTAGAGGGCCGACTTCGACAAGGGAGGGTCAGCCATCTCACCTAAATCACGCAGCGACAGATCGGGATAGCGCTCGCGCAGGTCGCAAAAGACCGCCAAGGCATCCGGAAGCGCATCGCGAAGGCCGCGCTGCTCGAGCTCATCGATAAGCGCAAGCTGATGTTGGGCAGCACCGGCGCTTCTGGTCTGGTTGGCGAGCTCGGCGTTCACGCGACGGTTCACATCGTTCTTAACCAACTTGACCGCGCGCGCCTCCTCAATCTCGGCAACGCTGCGCTTGGCACCAATCAGCTTTAATAGATGCTCGATTTCCTCGGCGCTCTTAATGTACACGGCATATGACCCCCGCCGTGCATTAACACGAGCATGGACCCCAATCTGCCCCAACAGGTCGCAAAGCCCCTTAGCATATTGCTCGCCCTGCACCGCGATCTCCAAATGAAAATCGCCGCGTGGATCGGCCACGAAGCCGCCCGCGATGAGCGCGCCGCGGATGTAGGCAAGCCTGCAGCAGGGACGGGCAACGATGTGTCGGGGAACACCAGCGACGAGCCCTCCCCTGCGGTCTAGAATGCCCAGCAGCACCAGAGCCTTGTCCAGGTCGGGTTGATCGGGCAGGGTAATGAGATAGTTACGGACCTTATGCAAGACCGATTTACGAACGGTGAATTCCGTTTTGAGCTTAAGAATGCGATGCGTCAGCGTGATCATCGTGCGCGCGACGGCTCCCGTCTCGGTCGCGACCGTCAAACGATACCGCCCGGAGCCGGCCAACGAAAGCGTACCGCTCACACGCGTCAGGGCGGCAAGCGTCGACAAATCGCAGTATTCACATTCGGGTTCGCAGCGCGCAAGCTCGTCACGCACCTCGGCGGTAAACGACATGCAGGCCTATGCCTTCGTGTTGGCGCGCGACAGGTCGCGGTGGGAGATGCTCACGTGATACTGGGCGCCTTCCAGGTAACGGGCCGTGGCCTCGGCGATGGCGACGCTACGGTGCTGTCCGCCCGTGCAGCCGATGGCGATAGAAAGCTGCGGCTTACCCTCCGCGATATAGCCCGGCATCACCGTATCGAGCAGCTGCGTCCAGGCCTTCCAGAACTCCTGGGTCTTGGGATGGTCCAGAACAAAGTCGGAGACCTTTTTATCGAGACCGGTCATGGTGCGCATCTCGGGATCGTAGAACGGATTGGGCAGGAAGCGAACGTCGATCATAATGTCCGCCTCGACGGGCATACCGTGCTTAAAGCCAAACGAGAACACGTGAACGTCCATGAGCTGCTGGTCGGACAACTCGGAGAACGCCATGCGCAATTTGTTGCGCAGCGCAGAGGTGCGTAGGCGGCTCGTGTCGATAATCATATCGGCTCGATCGCGCACACCCTGCAGCTGCAGGCGCTCGCGCTGAATCGCATCGGCCGTAGTCTCCCCCGGCTTGGCAATGGGATGACGGCGGCGATTTTCGCTGTAGCGACGAATCAGTACCTCGTCAGAAGCCTCCAGGAACACGATGTCGCAGCTCATCTCGCGCTCTTCGAGCGCGGCGACCGCATCGAGCAGCTCATCGAACAAGCCCTGGCTACGCAAATCGCAGGTGACGGCGAGATGCCTGCCCACGCCCGTATTAATGCCGACGAGCTCGGCAAGCTGGGCGATCAGACGCGGAGGCAGGTTATCGATGCAAAAATAGCCCATGTCCTCGAACACGTGCATGGCCTGCGTGCGGCCCGATCCGGACATTCCGGTGATGATGACGATATCGGGGATGCGCTCCGAGCGCTCCGCCGCATCCATGGCATCTCCCTTTTGCATGTGCTGCCTCCCGAAAACAAGCACGGGACCCAGCAACCCGGATCCCGCGCGGTCAATTGCTTTATTGAGTATACCGCCCCGAGCGGATACGAGGCCTGTCTTACGCCTCAAGCGCAGCCTTGAACCAACTTGTAATACTCGTGGGGTGCGTGATGGCGGTGCCGACGACAACGGCCCAGGCGCCAGCATCGATCGCGGCGCGAGCCTCCTCGGGCGTATGCACGCGACCCTCGCAAATGATGGGAAGGCCGGGGAATTCCTCGGTCGCCTGACGCAGGAGCGGCAGGTCGGGGCCATCGGCCATGGTGCAGTCGATGGCGGCGACACCGTGAGAGAGCGTGGTAGATACCAGGTCGAAGCCCATATCAACCGCACGGCGAATGTCCTCGATGGTGGCACAATCCGCCATCAGGAGCACACCCTCCTCGTGCAGCGGACGGAAGGTATCCTCGACCGTCTTGCCATCGGGGCGCGGACGATCGGTGGCATCGATCGCCACGATATCGGCACCAGCAGCAACGCAGGCGCGGGCGTGACGCAGCGTCGGCGTGATGTAAACGCCCTCGTGTCCATCCTTCCATAGGCCAATAACAGGAACCTCACAGCGACCCTTAATGGCGGCAATGTCGGCAAGGCCCTGGCAGCGAATGGCGGCGGCGCCGCCGAGTTCGCAAGCGCGAGACATTTGAGCCATGGTCTCGGGCGTACGAAGCGGCTCGCCCATATACGCCTGAACGCTCACGACGAGCTTTCCCTTCAGGGATTGAATCAAAGGATCAACGGTCATGTGCGACTCAACCTTTCTCAAAACAGCCTTCTGAGACACCGCACCTTGACGTTCAAACCGTCGCTCGCGTACCGAAGTACGCTTCGCTCCTCTTTCACGTCAATCTGCGGCACCTCAGAAGGCGCACTTGGTAGTTATGTTTACTTCAACGACGCAAGAAGGTGTTCGGCGGCACCGATAAGCGGCGCGTCGCCCTCCAGAGAACCGATGAGGATCGGCGTGTCCTGAAGCGGGTCGAGCGCCTGGCTGGCATAGCCCTCGTGCACCGAGTCCTTCCACGTCTGCGAACGCCAATCGGGACCCTGATGAATTACGCCGCCCGAAAGCACGATGACCTCTGGATCCAGAATATTGGCAAGCGAGCCCAAGCTGGCGCCCAGCGCAAAGCCGGCGTCATGGATGACCTCGGTCGCCTTTGCGTCGCCAGCACGACACAGGTCGTTCACATCGCGACCGACCGAAGGACGGCTGGGGTCGACGCGGCCAAAACGCTCATCGTACATTCGACCAATGGAAGTGCCCGAAGCAACCGACTCCAGATGGCCGGAACGCCCGCAGGCGCAGGGAATGCCGGCGGCAGCCGAGCACTCGATGTGGCCCATATGGCCGGCAGCACCATGGAAGCCCTGCATCACGCGGCCGTTCTCGACATATGCGCCGCCGATGCCCGTGCCGATGCCAAGACACAAGACGGAGAACTTGCCCTTGCCGACGCCCCAGTGGGCCTCGCCCAGAGCATGAGCCTGCACGTCGCCTACGACGGCAACGGGAAGACCGAGGTCCTCGCGCAGACGCGGCCCCAACTGAACGCCGGACCAGCCGGGCATGATCTCATTGGCATACGCGATGGCGCCCGTCTTGGGATCGACGACGCCGGCGGCACCGATACCGACGCCAAGGACCTCGACATCGGGATTCGACTCGAGAGCAGCCTTGATGGACGCCTCGATACGCTGGAATACGGCCTCGCCGCCCTCCTGGGCCTCGGTAGGAACCTCGGCCTCAAAAACGGGATGGGGCACGCTGCCGTCAGCCGGGTACTCCATGATGGCAGTCGCGATCTTAGTTCCGCCGATATCGACAGAGCAGACGTACTTGTTCTCCATGTCGCTCTCCTTAGGAGATAAAAAACAACTACAGGAAATGCGCCGTCAGGCTAGCCGTCACAGCGCGGTAAAGGTTTTCCAGGTGCCCGAAATCGCCGAGAAACCGTGTGGCCATTGACCTAATGGGTCATGGCCGCACGGTTGAGGCGCGAGGTTGGGCGCCTGGGAAAGCACTACAGCAGACCGTTGTCCTGAAGGACCTTCTTAATCGCCTCGACGTTCTCGCCGGTCATGGCCTTCACCGGGCGCGGCATGGTCGGGCTGTCGAAGATGCCCATGAGGTTCATAGCAGTCTTGAAGGCGCCAACGCCACCGGCATAGCCCTGGACGCCAGAGGTGACATCCCAGATGTGCGAAATCTCATTGAGGCGATCCTGCTCGGCCTTGACGGTAGCCCAGTCACCAGCCTGGGCGGCCTTCCACTGACGCACGTAGCCCTCGGGCTCAACGTTGGCGAGACCCGGGACGGAACCGTCGGCGCCACCGAGGTAGGCGCCGTCGACAACAACCTCATGACCGGTGAGGATGCTCATCGGATGTCCGTTCTTCTCGTTCTCCTGAACGAGGTAGCGGAACGAGATGTCATCACCCGAGGAATCCTTGACGCCGGCCAGAACGCCCTCGGCGCCGAGCTTGGCAAGGAGCTTCCAGGGGAGCTTGGTGTGGACGCACACGGGGATGTCGTAGGCGAAGATGGGCAGGTCGAGTTCCTCATGCAGGATGCGGAAGTGCTCCTCGACCTCGGTCATGCCCTGCAGAGCATAGAACGGGCAGGTGGCGACAAGCGCATCGGCGCCCAGCTCCTGAGCGACCTTGCCGTGCTCGATCATGCGCTCGGTCTCGGTGTCGATGATGCCGACCAGAACGGGAACGCGGTGGTCGACGATACGGACGGCCTCGGCGATGATCTGACGGCGACGCTCGTCGGTGGAGAAGACAACCTCGCCCGAGGAGCCCAGGAAGAACAAGCCATCGACGCCGGCATCGATCATGCGGTTGATGCTGCGCTCAAAGGAGGCAACATCGAGCTGGTGGTCTTCGGTATCGGGAACAACGACGGGAGGGATAACGCCGGTGAATTTCTGAGTTGCCACAAGAATCTCCTTAGCTGTCTGGCGGGCAGCCCTATGCCGCCCACTCTTGTTGGCAGTGTCCAGGCCGTCTAGGCCAAAGAACACGGGTAGAACGTTTGGTTAAAGAAGTCGACGACTTTGTTTTCGAACGCATTGATGCGCTCGTGAGCGTATTTTGCATAGATGATATGCCTCCGGTCACACTCAAGACCGTTGAATACGGCAAACTGATCCTTGGGATCGCTCACGGTATCCATAAGCGATGTGCCCATGAGCACCGATCCGCGCACCCGAGACGACAGCGCCTCGAGGCCGCCAGGAAGCGGATTGGCAACCGCCGTGCAGGCGAGGCCCCGCTCGTCCAGAGCAGAAACCGCCAGCGCGACTCCGCCGCCAAGGCCCTCGCCCCATGCAAAGATGCGGTCGGGGTCCACGCCATCAAGATTGCGCGCCACCTTCGCCATCGCGCAACCCCAACGGACGCGCTTGACAAAAGCAGGAGAGGCAATCCCCTGCTGCAGCTCGCTGGATCCAATCGCCTCATCGTCCAGCGCAAGCACGGCATATCCCATGGCCGCAAACCTCGTCATGTGATGCCATCCCCGCACGGGTCGGTCGATGTCGTGAAACATCAGACATAGCGGCACAAGCTCGGATGCTCGGGCGCGACCGGCAGGCTCAATCAAGCGTGCGTGGACCACATCGCCACCAAGCTCAAAGGAAACCTCGGAGTAGCGGGCATACGGATTGGCGAAATCGATCACCGTAATACTCGGCCCGCAAACCTCAAGGTCCGAAGCGGCTATCTCTAATTCGGAAACATCCGCAGAAGCATCACCGCGCCAATCCCGGAAATCAGCGAGCCTTGACGAGACCGTTCCGGGAATCCCCACAAGGTCGGAGACAATCAGCTCATTGACATTGCTCTCGCACTTAGACATAAGCCTCCCCTCCCTTGCAGAAAAACGGAATGATCAGATCGTCAAAATCCTGAATCTCCTCGTGGCCAAAGCCTTCAAAGAACTCATGACGCTTTTCACAGGTCAGGTTGTTATAGACCGCAAACTGCGTCGCTGGCGGACAGACGGTATCGGCTGTGCCGGTGCCAAACAGCACGGGGCATTTGACCATAGGGGCAAAGTTCTTGGAATCGAAGTACGCCAGCTTGGCATAGGCTACGTCGATACGAGTCGAGTCCTCGTCAAACCAGCGAGACCAATAGCGCAGGCCCTCGTAGGCAATGTCGTCGGCATCCAAATCCCAGACCAGGCGGAAATCCGACAGGAAGGGATAGAGGATGGCGGCGCGATTGATAAGCTCGCTGTTAAGTGCACAGGTCGCAATGCCCAAACCGCCGCCCTGCGACGCGCCGTTCACAAACACACGGGCAAGATCGATGCCCTCGAGCTCGCGAACGATGCGGCACAGGATGCGAATATCTTGGTGCAAGCGGACATAGTAGAGGTTGGCCGGGTCGCCGTCGATACCGGCGACGATATGGCCCGCGACCGTTGTGCCCTCAAATCCACCAATGTCCTCGGAGGGACCTCCTTGGCCGGGGCAGTCGAGGGCGATGAGTGCCATGCCCATGCCCGCAAACGACGCCTGCTCAAACCAGCTGCGGCTTGCACCCGGATACCCATGGAACTGAAGTACCAATGGCACGGGCTCGTCCGAGACGGGTTTAAGGTACTTGGCATGCAGGCGAGCGCCACACATGCCGGTATACCAGAGGTCGAAAAGCTGGCAGGTCACGGCATCGGTGACCGATGCCGTCTCGATCGCATAGTCAAGCCCGACGGCGTCGGCCTCGGCCATGCGATCCTTCCAAAAGAGATCGAAATCTGATGGACGGGGCATGGCGCCTCGATATTCACCAAATTGCTGTTGCAGCTCCTGAGCACTTGGCATGGCTCGTGAACCCAACCTTTCGAAATCGCAACGGAGGTGCGCCCGGCAAGGGAACCGGGCGCACGGGAGGGAAAGCGAGACTACTCGCCGAGCTTGGGATGCAGCAGCGACGGCGCAGCGCCGAGCAGCATCTTGGTGTAGGGGTCCTGGGGGTGCTGGAAGACCTGCTTGGCCTCGCCCTGCTCGACGATCTTGCCGCCATTCATAACGATGATGTCGTCAGAGATATAGCGGACCGTCTGGATGTCATGGCTGATGAACACCATGGCCAGGCCGAGCTCCTTCTTAAGGTCGGTCAGCAGGTTCAGAATCTGCGCGCGGACCGAAACGTCCAGAGCCGAGGTGGGCTCGTCGGCGATGATGGCATCGGGGTTCAGCGACAGGGCACGGGCAATTGCGACGCGCTGGCGCTGGCCGCCCGAAAGCTGACCGGGAAGAACCTCGGCGGCGGAGCTGGGCAGACCGGTGAGCTCCAGGAGTTCCTTGACGCGCTTCTCCTGTTCGGCCTCGGTGCCCAGATTGTGGACGCGCATGGGATCGAGCAGCTGCTCGCGAACGACCATGCGGGGGTTGAGCGCCGTGGCCGGGTTCTGGAACACGACCGAGATGACGCGACCCATGTGGCGACGGTCCTCGGCGGTACGCTTGGTTACGTCCTTGCCCTTAAAGTAGACCTTGCCGCTCGTGGGGGCCTGCAGGCCGCACATGACGTTGGCGGTGGTGGACTTACCGCAACCGGACTCGCCGACGATGCCGATCGTCTGACCGGGCATGAGCCTAATCGTTACACCCTGGACGGCGTGAACCAGGTTGGGGTGCAGAATCGAGCCGGTACGGGTCCTAAAGGTGACGTGGACGTCATCAAGGAAGATGATCGGCTCGACGCCGTTGACTGCGGTCTCGCTCATCTACATCACCTCCGCGTGAGGGGTCAAACCATTTGCCTTGAGCACCTCGTCGGGGAGCTCGGAATAGAAGTGCTCGGTGCCGGGCACGCGCTTGAAGACCGGACGGGTGTCCAGGCCAATGCGCGGATGGCTCGAGCGGGGCGCGAAGCGATCGCCCTTGGGGAAATCGCGCGGGCTCGGAACGGCGCCGGGCACCTGGTGCAGACGGCCCGAACCGCTCTCGATGGACAGAACGGAGCCCAGAAGACCGCGGGTATACTCGTGGATCGGGTTAGTGAGCAGCTCCTTGGTGGGCGCCTGCTCGATAACCTGACCGGCGTACATAACCGTGATGTTATGGGCGACCTCGGCGACCAGCGCCAGGTCATGCGAGACGAAGATCATGGCAAAGCCGAGCTTGGCCTGAAGGTCGTTGAGCAGCTTGATGACCTGCTTCTGGACGGTAACGTCCAGAGCGGTCGTGGGCTCGTCGCAGATGACCAGCTTGGGGTCGCGGGTAAGGGCCATAGCGATCAGGACACGCTGACGCTGGCCACCGGAAAGCTCATGCGGGTAGCTCTCGAGCGTACGCTTGGGGTCGAGGCCCACGAGCTCCAGGAGTTCCTCGGCGCTGCGGGTGCCGCCGCGCTTGGTGAGCTGCTTCATCTGGGCAGAGATGAGCATGGAGGGGTTGAGCGAGGACAGGGCGTCCTGATAGACCATAGCGATATCGGTACCGCGCAGGCCGAACCACTCCTTCTTGCTCATCTTGAGCAGGTCGCGGCCCTCCCAGAGGACCTCGCCGGAAAGGTGCTCGTCATCGTCGGTCAGGCCCATGATGGCCAGCGTGGTGATGGACTTACCGCAACCGGACTCGCCCACCAGGCCCATGGTCTGACCAGGACGGACGTCAAAGTTGACATGGTCGACGACGTTGATATCGCCGTGATGCTCAAACTGGATGCAGAAATCGCGGACCGAAAGGATCGGTTCGACAGACTCGTCGGGCACATGGCGATCGTCACGCTTGAGCTCGACATCGCGCAGGGCGCCAAGGCGAGCGGAGAGGGACTGGGCCTGCTCCTTGTAGGCGCGAACGGGGTCAGAGACCAGCAGGTCGGCCTCGCGACGCTTGGAGGAATCGGTCGGATCCAGGGCGGCGGAGGGAGCAGCGGCCATGGCGTCGGTAATGCCCTCGGAGAGGATGTTGAGTGCCAGGCAGGTGATCATGATGGCCAGGCCCGGGAACAGCGCCTGCCACCAACGGCCGGCGAGCACGCCGCCGCGGGCGTCGGCGAGGATGTTGCCCCAGGTAGCGGTGGGCTCCTGAATACCAGCGCCGATGAAGGTCAGCGAGGCCTCGAAGATGATGGCGTCGGCGACCAGGGTAACGGTGAAGACCATGATCGGGGCGATGCAGTTACGCAGAACATGCTTGATCAAAATCCACGGAGCCTTGGCGCCGGAAACGATGACCGCGCGGACATAGTCCTCGCCGTACTCGGACACGATGTTGGCGCGCACGATACGGGCAATCTGCGGAGTGTACATAAAGCCGATGGCGAAGATGATCGACGGCACGGAGTTGCCCAGGATGGAGACGAAGACGGCCGCGAGGGCGATGCCCGGGATGGACATGATGATGTCCAAGATACGCATGATCGTCTCGGAGACGGCCTTGCGCGAAACCGCTGCAAGGGCGCCCACGACCGAGCCGCAGACCAGAGCCATAGCAGTGGCGCCAAAGCCGATAATCAGCGAGTAACGACCACCGTAGAGCATACGCGACAGAATGTCGCGACCCTTATCGTCGGTACCGAAGATAAATCCGTTGCCGGGAGCCTGGCGAGCCGTAAAGATCTCGACCGGGCTATAGGGGGCAAGAAGGGGCGCCAGAATCGCAGTCAGGGCGACCAGCACCAGCACGACGGCGGCAATCTTAGAAGACAGCGTCATCTTCTTCCAGCCACCGAGCTTGAGCCCCTTGGAGGCAGCCTTCTCGAGCTGCTCGGTTTGCTTCTCTCGAATCTTTACCATAATCTACACCGTCCTGATGCGCGGGTTGATGAGCAGGTAGAGCATGTCAACCACGATGTTGATGATGATGAAGGCAAGAGCAACGACGATAACGACGCCCTGAACCAGGTTCGCCTCGTTGCCCTGAACGCCCTGCAGAATCGCGGTGCCCATGCCGGGGAGGTTGAAGATAACCTCGATGACGACGGCGCCGCCCATGAGATAACCGATCTTAAGACCGAGGGTGGTGACCGGGGTGATCAGCGCATTGCGAAGAACGTTGATGCCGACGACGACCTTCTCGGGAACGCCGGCACCGCGAGCCATACGGACATAGTCCTTGTCGAGTTCCTCGACCATGGCGGTGCGCACGATACGAGTCATCTGGCCCGTCAGCGGAAATGCCAAGGCGATGGCGGGCATAATCATGCGGCCCAGATAACCAGCCGGATTCGTGGTGAAGTGAGGCAGGGCACCCGATGCCGGGAGGACCTTGAGATAAGAAGAGAACAGCAGGATCAACAGAACGGCAAGCCAGAACGACGGGGTTGCCAGGCCGGCGATGGAAAAGACGCGGATCACTTGGTCCGGCCATTTGTCGCGATACAGTGCCGCGATGACGCCGAGCAAAAACGAAACGACCGCACCGATGGCAAGGCCGATGAAGGTCAGCTGCATCGTGACGGGCAGGGCCGTGGAGATGCGCTTGGCAACGGAGTTGCGAGCAGCACCATAGGTGCCCATGTCGCCATGGATCAAATCGCCCATATAGCGCACGTAGCGCACGGGCCAGGGGTCGTCCAGACCATACTTCTCATGGTACTCGGCAACCGCCTCGGGCGAGGCACCGTCACCCAACGCCGTGTAGGCGGGGTCGGTCTTGGAGAACGACATAAGGAAGAACACCAGGACGGTGACGCCCAATGCCATGATCGGCAGCGCCACAAGACGCCTTCCAATCAAACGTAGCAAGTTGTTCACGTTCTCTCCCCTTTCTTTTGTCGGTAGGACCAACTGGTATATGAGTACGGATACTCATTACAAGACCCGAGCGACATCGAGGTCGCCCGGGTCTTTGTTTCAACTATGAGGACGTTGCCTTACGACCGACGCCCTACATATGACTCAAGCGAGTCTTAGGCCTTGACGGTCGCGACGCCCCTGAAGGACATGCTCGTCGTGCCGATGCCCTTGAAGCCATCGAGGGCCTCGCCGTTGGGCGCGGTGGACGGATCGTCCCAGGAAGCGGAGACGGTCTTAACGTGGACAACGGGGTACAGAACGGCGTTGTCGGCGATGATGTCGAAGCACTCGTTCCACTTCTTCTGCTGCTCGTCGCCCTCGGCGGCAAGAGCCTCGTCCATGAGACCGTGGAGCTTCTCCCACTCAGCGGACTCCTTCCACGGGCAACGGGTCTGCATCCAGACGTTGTCACCGTACCACCAGTTAAGCAGCAGGTCGGGATCAGCGCCGAAGCAGGACGGATCGCCAGGGGCAAGGAGGATATCGTAGGCCTCGCCGCCGTCGATGGCAGCGTAGGTGGCCGGCGAGGTATCGGTCTGGATGGTCACGTCGAAGCCGAGAGCGTCGAGGTCGTTCTTGACCTGGGCGGCCATGCCCTTAATCTGCTCGTTGTCGGTGGTGCGCAGGGTGATGGCACCCGGGGTGATGCCGGACTCCTCAATGAGCTTCTTGGCCTTCTTGGCGTCGGTCTTGTAGACCGTGGAAGCCTCATGATAGTTGGTGAAGCTCTTGGGCAGGTAGCAGCTGGCAGCGGTGGCAAGGCCGGCGAAGGTGTTGCTGACCATCTTCTCGGTGTCGAGCGCGTACATGACGGCCTGACGGACCTTGACGTTGTTCCAAGGCTCCTTGGCAACGTTGAACATAATGAAGCGGGTACCGAAGCCCTGGACGTTGTCGATCTTGCAGCCGGCGCTCTCGAGCTGGTCGACGGCGTCAGCGGTGACGAGCTCCATAACGAGCGTGGAGCCCTCCTGCTGAGCGGTAACGCGAGCGGTGGGGTCGGTCAGGATGCTGTACTGGATCTTCTTATCCTCGGCAGCATACTCACCGTTGTACTCGGGGTTGGGAACCAGGGTGATCTCGGTATCGGAGATAGAGTCGTACATCCAGGGGCCGGAGCCGATCGGCTGCTTGGCGCGATCCTCCTCGGTCTGGGTGGCCGGGGTAACGCGGACGATGGCCAGACGATCCTTGAGCAGGGAGAAGTTGGGGACCTTGGTCTTGACCGTCACGGTGCTGGCGTCCTTGGCCTCGATGGACTCGAAGGGCTGGAAGAACGGAGCATAGGTAGCGGAAGCGGCGCAAGCGGTGTAGGAGGCGACGACATCGTCAGCGGTGACCTCGGTGCCATCGGAGAACTTGGCGCCCTTGCGGATGGTGACCTCGAAGGTGGTGTCGTCCACAGACTTGGGATCGTCGGTGGCGAGCTCGTTGAAGGTGCTGTAGTCGTGGTAATCGATGCCGTAGAGGCCCTCGACGACGTGCCAGTTAGCACCCAGGCCCACAGCGGAGCCGGTGCTGGCGGGATCGAAGCTGGACGGAGCGTAAGCGGAACCAGCGGTGATCACGCCGCCGCCACGGTTGGCAGAATCGGTGGAACCGGAAGCGGAACCCTCGTCGCTAGAGCTGCCACCGCAGCCGGTGAGACCAAGCCCTGCGACAGCAGCGACGCTGCCGGTGAGGCCGAGGAACGAACGCCTGGACATACCCTTGTTGATGATGGCCATGTCTTCTCCTATCAATAGAGAATCTTACCCGGGAGCACCTAGACGTGCCCCCGCGCAACTTGCGGACGATATATACCTTACCTACCGACGAACCCAACTTGGGTGCCGCGCTCGGCGACCGATACATACATCCGCTTGAACGGTATTTACTACCGTTCACCGAATTCGTTGACAAACGATACTGTAGACAGTATGTATCGATGAGGTGAGATATCAGTCTTCGTCAAACCGCAGGATAGCAGGGCTGTTCCTTGGGTTAGTCAAACGTTTTAGCGTTAATAAAACCCGAAACCAGCAGGTAATCATGGCGAAATAAATGCTTGAAAATCGCGCAAGCATGTATACCAGTTGTTTAGGCTCGTGTTGAGCTATCGGAATGGCTAGCCGATGCCTCGGCGCGCTCGGCATTCCATGCGACGAGCGTCTCGTGGACCGCCTTGGCGACATCGGCAGGTATGCCGCGAACTTCCGCGATCTCTCGCTCGCTCGCCGCGCGCAAACGCTTCATCGAGCCAAAATGGCGCAATATGGCACGTTTTCTAGTGGGTCCCACGCCTGGAACGTCATCGAGTACCGAAACCGTCATGGCTTTATCGCGCAACTCACGATGAAATGTAATTGCAAAACGGTGCGACTCATCGCGCACCTGCTTGATGAGATAGAGCGACGCGGACCCGGTCGGTAGCACGACGGGAGTCTCGTCCCAAGGCACGAAAACCTCCTCATCGGCCTTTGCCAAGCCACAAACTGGTATATCGAGCCCAAGGGCCTCAAGTTGTTTAATTGCAGCCGTCAATTGCGGCTTGCCGCCGTCGACAACGAGCAGATCGGGGCGCGAGCCAAAACGTTCGTCGGCCATCCGCTCGGGAGCATAGCGACGCCCCAAAACCTCGGACATCGAAACGAAGTCATTCGCCTCGTCCAATTCGGCCTGGATTTTAAAGCGGCGGTACTGGCTCTTGTCGGCGCGGCCGTTGGTAAACACCACCATCGAGGCGACCGTAAAGGTGCCATGCAGCGTAGAGATATCGAAGCACTCGATACGCAACGGCGGCGATGGCAGCGCCAACGCGCTTTCGAGCTCCAAGAGCGCCCGATTGGTGCGGTCGTCGGCATACCCCGTACGCATCATGTAGCGCATGAGTGCATGGCGCGCATTTTTGGATGCCATATCGAGCAAACGGTGCTTTTCGCCACGCTGCGGCCTATGGAGATGACAGGGGCGCTCGCGCTTGCCTGCAAGCCACTCCCCCAGCGCCTCCGCATCCTCAAGCTCGACAGAGAGGTTGATCTCAGCTGGAATATCAGCCGTCTCGTCGTAATAGCGCTTAAGAAAGCCCGATTGAAGCTCCTCTTCATCGACATCCAAACCCTTATCGAGAATGAACTCGCAGGTTCGAACCGTTCGACCCTCACGCACGACAAAAACGCAAGCGGCGGAAATGGTCTCTTCGCGATAGAAGCCGATAACATCGATATCGACGCTCGATGGAAAGACAACCTGTTGGCGATCGTCCAGGCCCCGAATGACGTCCAGGCGGCGCTTGACGCGGGCGGCGCGCTCAAAATCGAGCGCCTCGGCGGCCTCCGTCATCTCGGATGTCAGCTCATCGACGACATCCTTGCGATGACCCGACAAAAAGCGCTCGACACGCTTGACGTTCTTGGCATAGTCTGCCGGGGAAATCGCGCCGACACACGCACCCGGGCCGCGCCCGACATGGTAGTCAAAGCAGGGGCGCCCGTTTTGCGCGCAAATCATATTGACGATGTCTTCCTCGCCCTTGTGGGACTCGACGATGCGGCGGCAGCGACGCCACTCCGCACAGGATGCTGAGCAAATGGGAATAACCTTGCGCAGCGTATCGATGGTTTCACGCGCCGCGCGGCTATCGGTATAGGGGCCAAAATAGCGCGTCCCTGGCTTATGGCGCTCACGCGTGTATTTAATAGCGGGAAATAGATCGCTCTTGGTGATAGCGATAAAGGGATAGCTCTTATCGTCCTTAAGATCGACGTTAAAGTACGGATGGTACTGACCGATTAGATTGCGCTCGAGTACCAATGCCTCGTGCTCGGACTCCACAACGATATAGTCGAAGCTCGCCACCAGCTGCATCATAAGCGGGATCTTCTGGCGCTCGTCCTGCAGCGTCACGTACTGACGCATGCGAGCACGCAGGTTTTTCGCCTTGCCAACGTAGATGACATCGCCCTTGGCGTCTTTCCAAAGGTAGCAGCCGGGCTGCGTGGGAACGCGCGAGACCTGTTCGGCAAGGGTTGGAATGTTATCGTGACCCGTCACGTTTACCTACTTGCGGCGAAGTAACGCAGAAACCTCGGGCATCTTAAAGGCGACGGCCAGACCAAAGGTGACGGCGAGTGAGACGATGCCCGCAACGCAAACATAGCACAAGGTAACCAGAATCGAGCCGCCGAGCGCTCCGACAAAGTGCTCGAGCGCCCACATAACGACGGCGCCAGTCGCCGCACCCAGCCCTCCAAGCAAAAGGCCAAAGAAGCCTCCGTGCAGTATGGACGTAACCTGAAGGCCATGCAGACGACGGCGCAGCCACCACAGTGAACAACCGACCAAGATAACGTAGTCGACGACATACGAAAGCGCGATGGCCGGCATGCCGTAGCCGAGGGCTACCCCAAACAGCAGCACCGAACCGGCCTGCCCAATGGCGGAGTAGAGACAATAGCGGCCATAGGGCTTCATATCGAGCAGAGCAGAGAAGCTCTTCTGCATCAGCACGACCACGCCGTAGAGTGGCAGCGAGAGCGCCAGATAGACAAGGAACTCGGATACCAGCGCCACGCCGGACTCATCAAACTTGCCGGCACAGTAAATCATGTTGAGCGGACGGGCGAAAACAATCAGGTACAACGCAAACGGGATCAGGAAGAACAGCATCTGGGCGACACCGTGCGAGATGCCAGTACGAACACTGTCGTAATCTTTCTCCTGCGCATCGTGAGAGAGCTCGGTGTACAGCGCCGTCGAAAGCGAAGCGGCAATCAGCGCGTAGGGCAGCGTGTACCACAGGCGCGCATACGCGATGACAGAAGGACCGGTCTCGGGCTGTACCACCAGCGCGGCGGCATTGGTGATGGAGGTCGAAACAAACATGCACACCGTTGCAAGCAGCGTCGGAATACCGAGCGTAATCGTCTGGCGCAGCGCGGGATCCTTAAAGTCGATATGGATATGAGGATGCACGCCGTGCTTGCCGAGCGCGGGGATCTGACATGCCATCTGGACAAAGACGCCAAAGGTCGTTCCGGCTGCAATAAGAATGATGCCGGCACGCTCACCGAATTGTGCGGACACAGGAGCAAAGCCCATAAAGCTCGCGATGACAATCGCATTGTTGAGGACCGGGGCAAACGTCGACCAGAAGTAATCACGGTGTGCGTTGAGAACGCCCGAGAACACCGAGCCCAGCCCGTAGAACAGAATCTGGATGGCAAAGAAACGAAACATGAACGCGGCTGTATTTATGCTGCCGCCGTCACCCGAAAGGAACGACTGCGTCCAGATAAAGCCCGGAGCGAACACGGTGCCCAGCACCGAAATGCCGCCCAGCAGCAAAAGCAGGATGCCGAGCAGATTGCCTACGTATTCGTTTGAGGCGTCGCGACCCTGTTCACGACGCACGCCCATGTACACCGGCAAAAAGGCGGTAACCAACATACCGCCCATCACGAGCTCGTAGAGCATATTGGGCAGGTTGTTGGCGACCTGATAGGAAGATGAGAGCAGCGACATGCCGATGGCGGCAGCCATAGCCCACGTGCGGATGAACCCTGTGACGCGCGACACGATGGTCAGCGCAGTCATAAGGCCGGCAGAACGGCCAACCGTAGAGTAATCCGACGAGCCCATATCATCTACGTCGTCCTGCGATTGGGGGCTAACTTCAGTGTGTTGTCGAGAATCAACCTCGATATCGGGCTCATCGATTATCGCGAAGGGGTCGTCGACCAAAACGGCATCATCGGCAGAAAAAGCGCCGCCAGCAGGCGTGACATCGTTGTCAAACGAAGCGCCATCGTTAGCTACGGCATCATCACCAAACACCGTGTCAACTTCCCTGGCGGCAGCGGTTCGATCAGAAAACGACAAAAGGCCCCAATCATCGTCGTCGACAGCAACGCCCTCGACCGGATCGGTCGAGCCGAGCGGTGACCACTCGTCATCCATAAGCAGCTGCTCGTCATCCCCGTCGGTTGCATGCCTTGCGGAACGATCGGCTGGAGCGCCCTTCAACGTGCCCTTTCCCTGAGCCGCCATCAAGAACACTGCTGTCTCATCGGGACGCGGCGCACGAGACGCCCCAGCGGCAGCAGGCATCCGTCCGGCACGGGATTGAGCCGCGGCCAAAAACACCGCCGTCTCATCGGGGCGACCCGAAGAGAGAATCGTACGAGGAAGCGCCGCACCAGCACCGGCAGCACGCAAATACACGGCCGTCTCCCCTGGATCTGCAGCAGCGGACCAGGCGTTTCGAATCTGGTCGTCGACCGAAGAAGCCTCAGACGCGGACGCCTGAGAAGCCGAACGCTTTGCAAAGTGAGCCCCGCGCTTCGATTCTTCCTGCGGCATCGCTCAGTCCTCTCTCGTGATCGGGGCAACCGTCGCCCCGCAAAATGCAACTAAGTCGTCGGGGGCAAGCTCAAGCTGATAGCCACGCTTACCGCCTGAGATAAAAATGGTATCCCAAAGGACGCATGTCTCATCGATCAGCGTCCGAAAGCGTTTTTTCATGCCGACTGGACTGCAGCCGCCCCGGACATACCCCGTCGCGGCAAGCAAGTCCTTGACATGCATCATGGTCAGCGACTTTTCACCAGCGGCGCGCGCGGCGGCCTTTAGGTCAAGCTCGTCGGCAACGGGAATACAGCACACAACGTGTTCGTTGGACGGCGTCACGCAAACCAAGGTCTTAAAACCCTGGCCAGGCTCCTCGCCAAGTTGTTCCGAAATCGCAACGCCTAAACCCGCCGACTCATCGCCATAGTCTTCATACGTATGGAGAATATAGGAGATGCCGGCGTTTTCCAGCTCGCGCATCGCATTGGTTTTCGGCGTCTTTGCAGCCTTTGCCATGGCATGCCCCTTCCCTCGCGTTCGAACGTAACGCCTAAGTATATGTCCAATGTAGCAGCATGCGCCATCTCGACACACAGAAGCGCCACCGAATCGAAAGGAATCGGTGGCGCTTCTCGCATGACGGCGTCTCTTTACTGGGCGTCGAGTTGTGCCTGACGCTCACGGTCGCGCTCGAGCAGCGGAGCCAAGAACTTGCCCGTGTAGCTCTGCGAACATGCCGCGACCTGCTCCGGCGTACCCGAGACCACGACGGTTCCGCCGCCATTGCCGCCCTCGGGACCCATATCGATCAGACGGTCGGCGACCTTGATGACATCGAGATTATGCTCGATTACCAGAACCGTGTTGCCCGCATCGACCAGGAGCTGCAGCACGTCGAGCAACTGGCGGACATCCTCAAAATGGAGACCGGTCGTCGGCTCATCCAGAATGTAGAACGTCTTACCCGTCTGACGGCGGTGAAGTTCCTTGGCGAGCTTTACGCGCTGTGCCTCGCCACCCGAAAGCGTCGTTGCCGGCTGGCCCAAGCTCACATAGCCCAGGCCCACATCGTACAGAGTCTGGAGCTTACGCTTAATTTGAGGAATATTGCCAAAGAAAGCCAGCGCCTCGGTGACGCTCATGTCGAGCACGTCAGAGATGGTCTTACCACGGTAGGTGACCTCAAGCGTCTCGCGATTATAGCGCTTGCCGCCGCAGACCTCGCAGGGAACATAGATATCGGGAAGGAAGTGCATCTCGATCTTAATTTGTCCGTCGCCCTTGCATGCTTCGCAGCGGCCGCCGCTCACGTTAAAGGAGAAACGTCCCGGCGAGTAGCCGCGTGCCTTCGACTCCGGTGTGCTCGCAAACAGCGCGCGCAGATCATCCCACAGGCCAATGTACGTAGCGGGATTGGAACGCGGTGTACGGCCGATCGGCGACTGGTCAATGTCGATCACCTTATCGATGCACTCGATACCCTCGAGCTTTTTGTACGGGCCCACAGGACGCGTCGAGCGATGAATGGCATTCGTAAGAGCAGGCGCGATGGTGTCGGTAACCAGGGAGCTCTTGCCCGATCCCGACACGCCGGTAACGACCGTAAGCGTACCGAACTCAATCTTGGCGGTAACGTTTTTAAGGTTGTTGGCACGGGCGCCCGTGATCTTAAGGCAGCCGCGACCGGGCTTGCGGCGCTTATCGGGAACCCGAATCATTCGCTTGCCAGTCAGGTAGGCACCCGTCATCGAATCGGGGCACGCCATGATATCGGCAGGCGTTCCCGCGGCGACCACGTGTCCGCCGTTCACGCCCGCGCCAGGGCCCATGTCGATCACATAGTCGGCAGCACGAATCGTATCCTCATCATGCTCAACGACGATGACGGTATTGCCGATATCGCGCAGGCGCTCAAGCGTCTTGATCAGGCGCTCGTTATCGCGCTGATGGAGGCCGATCGATGGCTCGTCCAAAATGTACAGGACACCCATGAGGCCGGCGCCGATCTGCGTTGCCAGGCGAATGCGCTGGGCCTCGCCTCCGGAAAGCGTCGCCGAGGCACGGTCGAGGGTCAGATAGTCGAGTCCGACATCGACCAGAAAGCGCAGGCGCTCCAGGATTTCCTTAACGATGCGCCCGCCGATAAATTGTTGGCGCTCGGTAAGCTCCAGGCCCTCAAAAAACTCGAGCGACTCGCGGCACGACAGGCAGCAGACCTCGTAAATGGACTTACCGCCTACGGTAACGGCGAGCATCTCGGGGCGCAGACGAGCACCATGGCAACTCGAGCACGGCTCCTCGCGAATGTACTTCTCCAAGCGCGCCCTGGTGTTCTCATTCGTCGTCTCGTTATAGCGCTCGTACAGGATATTGCGCACGCCCGAGAACTTGGTGTCCCACTGGCTGCGACGCCCATCGAGCTTTTGATAGTCGACCGAAATCTTCTGGTCGCCCATGCCGTCTAAAAACGCGCGACGCACCCGCGGAGGCAGATCCTCCCACGGCGTATCGACGCTCACCTTAAAGTGTTTGCAGACCGCAGCGAAAATCTGCGGATAGTAGTTAGAGTTGCCAAACAGGCTGCCAAAGACCCCGTCGGCGATCGACTTCGAGGGGTCTTCGATTAGCGCTTCGGCATCGACCGTCTTCTTAAAGCCCAGGCCATCGCACTCGGGGCACGCGCCATAGGGCGCGTTGAACGAGAAATCGCGCGGCTGCAGGTCATCGATGGAGTGCCCATGCTCCGGGCACGCCAGCGCCAGCGAATACTCCAGCAACTCGCCTTCGGTCCCCTCGGGAGCGTCGCGGTCGGGCAGCAAGTATACGTTCACATTGCCGTGCGCCAGCGCAGTCGCCTGTTCAACGGACTCGGCAATACGGCCCAGGGAGTTCTCGCGAATCACGATACGGTCGACCACGACCTCGATATCGTGCTTGAATTTCTTATCCAAATCGATAGGGTCATCAAGCGAGCGAACCTCGCCGTCGACGCGCACGCGGCTAAAGCCCTCGGCGCGAAGATCCTCGAACAGCTTGGCATACTCGCCCTTACGACCGCGAACCACCGGTGCCAGCACGAACGCGCGGCGGCCCTCCCCCGCAGCCAGGACTTTATCGGCAACCTGGTCGGTCGTCTGGCGCTCGATTATGCGACCGCACTCGGGGCAGTGCGGCGTACCGACGCGAGCAAACAGCAGTCGCAGGTAGTCATAAATCTCGGTTACGGTGCCCACCGTCGATCGAGGATTCTTGGATGTCGTCTTTTGATCGATCGAAACAGCCGGCGAAAGGCCGTCGATCGAGTCCAGATCGGGTTTGTCCATCTGGCCCAAAAACTGACGCGCATAGCTCGACAGGCTCTCGACGTAGCGGCGCTGGCCCTCGGCATAGATCGTGTCGAACGCCAGCGAGCTCTTGCCCGAGCCGGAAAGGCCGGTAATGACCACGAGCTGGTCGCGTGGAATGGATACATCGATATCGCGCAAGTTGTGCTCGCGCGCACCGCGAATAACGATAGAGGAATCAGACATGGAAGCTCCTTGCCTCCTATAACTTCAAATCACACCGTCGATGAGTTTAGCGCACTCAACGCGCACAGATGTTCGTGATACAAGATTCGCAGACCTTTTGATTTATCCGACGCGCGCACGTCGCCTGCCCGACCCATGCTTTCGAATGCCATCGATCGCCAGCCGCGCATCACAAATGGCTCACGTTCGCAAACGAGGGTACAATGACGCTCGTGTCACATCGTGGGGCCTTGCCCCAACGCATACAAAGGAGTCAGATATGGGTTGCGAGCACGCACAGGCGGCCGGCGGACAAACCGCACCGCAGGAATTTGAAGAGAACACGCTATCCGAAGTCAAGCGCGTTATCGCCGTGTTATCCGGCAAGGGCGGCGTCGGCAAGTCGTTCGTCACCGGTGCCATCGCCACCGAGCTTGCCCGCCGCGGCAACAAAGTCGGCATCCTCGATGCCGACATCACCGGCCCCTCCATCCCCAAGATGTTCGGTATGAGCGGACGTCATGTCCATGCTCTCGGCAATCTTATGCTGCCCGAGATCTCCGAGCACGGGGTCAAGGTCATGAGCTCCAACCTGCTGCTCCAAAACGAAACCGATCCCGTCCTTTGGCGTGGCCCGGTTATAGCGGGCGCCATCAGGCAATTCTGGAGCGAGACCTCGTGGGGCCCCATCGACTACCTGCTGGTCGATATGCCTCCGGGAACGGGCGACGTCGCGCTCACCGTTTTCCAATCGCTGCCCGTCGATGGCATCGTCATCGTCACGAGCCCGCAAGACTTGGTCTCGATGATCGTCGCCAAGGCAGTCAACATGGCCGAGAAGATGAACGTCCCCATTCTGGGCGTTGTCGAGAACATGAGCTATATCGAGTGCCCCGACTGCGGCAAGAAGATCGAGGTCTTTGGTAAGAGCAACCTCCCCGAAGTCGCCGAGCGCTACAACCTCGACATCTTGGGTCAACTTCCCATCAATCCGTCACTCGCCGAGGCCTGCGATAAGGGCGAGGTCGAGACCGCGCTGCCCGATGGCATGCTGCCCAAGGCCGTCTCTGCCGTCGAGGCCATCGCCCCGCACGAGACCGACGAGGCCTAAGTGAACACGAGCGCCTTCTATGACGTCCTGGTAATCGGCGGCGGGGCCTCGGGTCTCGCCGCCGCCATCACGGCCGCACGCGCTGGCAAAAGCGCCTGCATCGTTGAGCGCGATGTCGCCTGCGGCCTTAAACTCCTTGCGACCGGCAACGGCCGCTGCAATCTCTCAAACGAATCGATTGATCCTCGGCGGTACAACCATCCCGCTTTCGTCGAATCCGTCATGGGCCCCCGGCCCGAACAAGAGCTTATGGGCTTCTTCTCCTCGCTGGGCATCATGACGACCTCCGAGGAAGGTCGACTGTACCCACGCTCCCTCCGCGCCGAATCGGTGCACGACGCGCTTCTCAACGTTTGTGATCGTCTGGGCGTCACCTTAATCTGCGGAGCCAACGTTGCCATGGCGCACAAAGCTCCCGAGGGCTGGACACTCCAAATAGACCGTCCCGCACGGGCGCTTAAGGCAAAAAAGCACGGCGATCGAAAATCGGAGCTCCGCTCGCTTCGGAGGGCGCTCGCCGATACCCCGCGCAAAAACATGACCTTGCAGGCAAAGGCCGTGATTATCGCTACGGGCGGCAGCCCTGCCGACATCGCGAAGACGTTCAGCCTTCCCCTCACACCGCAGCGCCCCGTCCTCTGCCCCGTGTCGGCATCGGTCTTCGGCGACCAGACTGCGCTCAAGACACTGGATGGCCTGCGCGTCCGCGCCCGTTTGACGCTCACCCGCAATCACGAGGAGCTCTGGCACGAAGACGGCGAAGTGCTCTTCCGAACCTTTGGCATCTCGGGCGTTGCCGCCTTTAACCTCTCCCGTCGCGTCCAGCGCGGCGACACGATTCTGCTCGACGTTTTCCCCGACCTCTCCAAAGACGAGTTGCTCGATATGCTTAACCAGCGAGTTGCGTTGCTCGGCGGTTTTTCGTCCCGCGACCCCCGCTGGCTCGACGGCATGCTCGCCCCGCAGTTCTCTCGCGTTGTCTGCGCCGCATTCGAACAGCGCCACCCCGGGTCGCACGACGTCATCCATCTGGTCTCCATCCTCAAGCACTTTAAACTGCTTGTCGAGGGAACGGCCGAGGAGCGCTCGGCACAGGTCATACGTGGCGGCATACCCATCGAGACCGTCTCGATACCCGGCCTTCGCGCGAACGGCGCAGCCTATGCCCCGCTTTGCGTCTGCGGCGAAGCGCTCGATATCGACGCCGACTGCGGTGGCTTCAACCTTGCATGGGCGTGGCTTTCGGGCATTCGCGCTGCCAGTAACCTATAGCTGCGCAGTCTATAATCAAAACGCATTCGGGCCGTCTGGGACACCGGGCGGCCTCTTTCTTGCATCTAAGGAGACCTCGATGATCGAAATCACCCAAGTCAATGCGTCGCTCGATGAAGCCGGCGATGAAAAAGCTTGCCTTATCGTTGGCAAGCGAGTCGTCAAACGCGTCCTGCGTTGCAAAGACTCCGAGATCAAGTCCATCGAGCTCCACCGCAAGTCCATCGATGCCCGCAAGAAACGAGACGTTCATTTTATCCTGAGCTTTCGTGTTGAGCTAACGAGCCCAGACATCGAGCAGACAGTGCTCGACAGCGTTGCTGTGCGCGACCGCTCACACGTGCGCACGATAGACGACAATGAGCCTTCATTCCCCTCCCCCGTTTCCGGCGCGCCCAAAGAGCGCCCCGTCGTCGTCGGCGCCGGATGCGCTGGCCTTTTCGCCGCACTTACCCTCGCCGAAGCAGGTCTGAAGCCCTTGCTTATCGAACGGGGCGACCCAGCGCTTCGCCGCTCGCAGGCAATCGACCTCTTTCTGAAGGAGCGCGCCCTCGACCCCGAGAGCAATATCCAGTTTGGCTTGGGCGGTGCGGGGACTTTCTCGGATGGCAAGCTCAATACGGGAACCAAAAATCCCGCCCATCGCCTTATCCTGGACACCTTCGTCGAAGCGGGTGCACCCCGAGACATTCTATGGGATGCCAAGCCGCACATTGGCTCCGACATCCTTCCCACTGTTGTCACCAATATTTCCCAGCGCATCGAACGGCTCGGAGGTGTCGTCCGCTATCGAACAAAGCTCGTTGACATTCGCGCCGACGCGTCCGGCGCCATCACCGGCATCGATGTCCAGGCGTCTCAACATGCCGCGACTGAGCAAATCGCCACGAAGCACCTTATCCTTGCCTGCGGCCATTCCGCCCGCGACGTATTCGAGCTCCTCAAGGACCATGGCGTAGCCCTCGCGCAAAAAACCTTTGCCATGGGCGTACGCATCGAGCACCCACAGCTCGATATCGATCGCGCTCAATATGGCCCTTCGGCGGGACATCCCGCCCTCGGAGCAGCCCCCTACAAGCTTGTCGCCCATCTCCCCAACGGGCGCAGCGTGTTCTCGTTTTGCATGTGCCCCGGTGGGCAGGTTGTCGCCGCCTCTTCCGAGCCGGGCCACCTGTGCGTCAACGGGGCCAGCCTCAATGCCCGCGACGGACGCAACGCAAATGCCGCCCTGCTCGTTAACGTCACGCCTGAGGACCTTCCCAACAATGACCCGCTCGCCGGCATCGAGCTCCAGCGTGCCTGCGAGGCGGCCGCCTATCGCCTGGGCGGTTCCAACTGGAACGCACCAGCACAGCTCGTCGGAGATTTCCTCGCAGGACGCGCCAGTAAGGCGCCCGGAAAGGTAAAGCCCACCTATCCGCTCGGTGTGACCTGGACGGCAATTGACGAAGCCCTGCCGCAGCATATCGTCGAGTCGCTTCGCCTGGGAATTCCCCTGCTCGGAAAAAAGCTACGGGGCTACGACCGTCCCGATGCCGTGCTTACCGGCGTGGAGACGCGTTCGAGCTCCCCGGTCACCGTCACCCGAGATCGCGCGTGTCACGCCGTGGCGACTCCAGGCCTCTACCCTTGCGGCGAGGGAGCAGGATATGCCGGCGGCATCATGAGCGCCGCCACTGATGGCATCCGGTGCGCCGAAGCCCTGATTGCAGACCTCTAGCACACTAAAGACACAGACCCCGAGCTCAACGAGAAGCGCGGGGCCTGTACCCTATTTCTTAAATCGCGCGCCCTGGCGTTTTCTGCCCGAAGCGAACGTGGAACCCTTGCGGGCCTGCGAGCGCAGGCGCTCAATCGTTTCGTCCTCGGGCGCGCCCTCGAGCATCGCCCGAATCTGAACGACGGCATCACGCAGGCGCGCCGCCTCCTCAAAGTCCATGGCGGCGGAGGCATTACGCATGTCTTCTTCCATGGTCTCGACGATCCGCACCAGCTCGTCATGCGGCAGCCCTTCCAGCTGCTCGGTAAGCGTCTGTTCAGGCGTCACCGTCTCTGGCACCTCGCCCTCGCCGTTTTCATCGGGTGTATAGAACGCACCATGGCCCAGAGAGTCGCCCTTCGAGCGTCCCTTGGACCCCACGGTCTTTTCGGCCTCGGCAATAAAGCTCGAAATATCGTTGATGGCCTTGTGCACCGTCTTGGGCACAATGCCGTGTTCTTCGTTGTAGGCCATCTGGATCTCACGACGGCGCTGCGTCTCCTCGATGGCTTCTTTCATCGAATCGGTCACGACGTCGGCGTACATGATGACTTCGCCGTTGGCATTGCGGGCCGCACGGCCAATCGTCTGAATCAGCGAACGGCGGTTACGCAAGAAACCTTCCTTATCGGCATCGAGAATTGCCACCAGCGAGACCTCGGGAAGATCCAGACCCTCGCGAAGCAAGTTGATGCCAACCAAAACATCGATCTTGCCCTCGCGCAACGTTCGCAGAATCTCGACACGGTCCATCGTCGCCGTATCGGAGTGCATGTAGTTGACCTTAATGCCGGCATCGAGCAGGTGATCGGTCAGATCCTCGGCCATGCGCTTGGTCAGCGTGGTCACCAGCACGCGCTCCTTGCGGGCCACGCGCTCGCGAATCTCGTCCTCAAGATCGTCAATCTGGCCTCGGACCGGACGAACGTCGATTTTGGGATCGAGCAGGCCGGTCGGTCGAATAATCTGTTCAACATCGTTTTGACTCACGCGCAACTCATAGTCACCCGGCGTAGCCGAAACGTAGATGAACTGCGGGATCCTCGCCTCAAACTCATCGAAGCGAAGCGGACGGTTGTCGAGCGCCGAGGGCAGGCGAAAACCATGCTCCACCAGGGTCACTTTACGCGATCGGTCGCCTTCGTGCATACCGCGAATCTGCGGCACCGTCACATGGCTCTCGTCGATGATGCAGAGCATGTCCTTGGGAAAGTAGTCAATCAAGGTAAACGGCGGCTCGCCCGGTTTACGTCCATCCAGATGGCGCGAGTAGTTCTCGATGCCGTTGCAAAAGCCCATCGTCTCGAGCATCTCGAGGTCATAATCGGTCCGCTGCTGCAGGCGCTGTGCCTCGAGCAACTTGTCGGTCGCTTTGAGCTCCGCCACGCGCTTTTCGCATTCTTCGCTGATCGATTTCAGGGCCGCCTTCACCTTTGGCTTCTCGGTCACGTAGTGCGAAGCCGGCCACACGGGAATCGCTTCGTACTCACGCAACATCTCACCGGTAACCTCATCGATCTCGGCAATCAGCTCAACCTCGTCGCCAAAGAACTCAAACCGCAACGGGTGCTCCGCATAGGGCGGATACACATCGACGACATCGCCACGTACGCGGAACGTACCACGCGCCAGGTCATAGTCATTACGGTCGTATTGAATGTCGATGAGCGCATGGATAAAGTCATCGCGCTCGAGCGGCACCTTCTTATCGACGTTTGGTGCCAAGCCCGCATAGTCCTCGGGAGAACCGATGCCATAGATGCACGAGACCGATGCGACGACAATCACATCGCGTCGAGAAAGCAACGATGCTGTCGCCTGATGGCGCAACATCTCGACCTCTTCGTTAATCGACGAGTCTTTCTCGATATACGTATCACTCTGCGGTACATATGCCTCGGGTTGATAATAGTCGTAGTACGAGACGAAGTAGACCACAGCGTTGTTGGGAAAGAATTCTTTGAGCTCGCTCGCAAGCTGTGCGGCGAGGGTTTTGTTGGGGGCCATGACCAGCGTTGGCTTACCGAGAGCTTCGATGGTCTTGGCCATGGTAAAGGTCTTGCCCGAACCGGTCACGCCAAGCAAAACCTGATAGCGGTCTCCGTCCCTCACACCCTTCACAAGCGACTCAATGGCCTTCGGCTGGGAACCTGCAGGCTCATAGGGAGACACGACCTTAAACGGCACATCAGAGCCCTCAACGCCAAAACGTTTGAGCTCTCCGCCAACACGCTCAACTTCAAAATCCGCCATGGATACTCCTAACTCATATATCTGCAGTATACGCAGGCGGCAGGCATAGTCCTATACGAACCGGTCGGGATAGAGGGTCTTATAGCGAACCCAGGCATTATTGACACGAATCAAATAGGCTTGTGTCTCGGGGAAGGTAATCGCGTTGTGGAGCGATGTGTTTTGCTGCGCCCACCCATCGACATTGCCCATTCCGGCATTGTAAGCAGCAATAGCACTATCCGTCGAGCCATTGAAATACGTCAGCAGGTACGAGAGGTACGCGCACCCAAATTCGATATTCGTAGCGGGGTCATTCAGGTTATCGGCAGAATACTCGTCCCCGTCGACAAGGCCCTTGGCGATCATATCCTGAGCGGTTTCAGGCATAAGCTGCATGAGACCTTGGGCGCCCTGGTTGGATTCCGCCTCGGGATCCCAGTTTGATTCCGACTTGATGACGGCACACACCAGATACGGATCGAGATTATGCGAAATACTGGACTGCTTTACATACGCCTCATAGTCAATCGGATAAAGCGGTTTAAAGAAAGCGGCGGGAGCACACGAGTAAACGAGCGAGATAAGGCCAAAGACGAAAACGAGAGCCAGCGGCACAAAGCGATACCACGTAAAGAAACGCGTCTTAGGCATCTGTCGCCCCCTTATTCGTAGCGTCCATAAGGCCATGGCGAGCAAGCCATGCATCCAGTTGTTCAAAGAGCGTGTTGTCGCCCGCTGCGTTATCAATCACGGTTGTGGCGAGACGGCAAAGCGAAGACTCATCGGGTTGGCAAGCGCAGCGAGCATCAAAATCGGATGGCTCCATACCACGGTGAATGGCACGTTCGCGACGGACCGCCAAAGGAGCACTAACAACCATAATTTCATCCGCAAGGCCAAAGGCGTCCTCAAAGCCAGTCGGAGCAGATACTTCGACCGCAGCGAAGGGATAGCGGGGAGACGAAACCGTACAGCAGACAGGATCGAGAATCCTCAGCGAAAGCTGCTCAACGAGAACGGGGTGCACAATGCTATTGAGCCTTGCAACCGCATCAGGAGAGACAAAAGCTCGAGAAGCGAGGATGTTACGTCGAACGCCGCCCTCCTCGTCCAAAATATCCCAGCCAAACTCTTCAGCAAGAGCATTGACGATATCCGACCCCGGCACGTACAGCGATTTGGCAAGCTCATCCAGATCGATAAGCATGGCGCCATGAGATTCGAGATAGCGGCAGGCAGTCGACTTACCCGAAGCAATATTGCCCAAGACAAAAACGGTAAACATCAAGTCCTCCCTAACGCCAATGGGAGTTATTATCGCGCAAATACAAAAGAAGGACTCAAAATACAGCCAAACAGTAAGACAAGCTAAACGAAGGCGAGTTCTTGTATTACAGCTCTCTATTAAACGCAAAAAAGGGGGAGGCCGCGAGGCCTCCCCCTCCTTCAATCTCGATGACGGCTCGGTGCCGTCCACCGGTCAGCGGCGCCCTGGCCTCCCACGGGCTCACCCCGCAGTACTCTCGGCGCGATGGGGCTTAGCTTCCGGGTTCGGAACGGGACCGGGCGTGCCCCCCATGCTCTGGCCGCTGACCGGTGGGCGGCGCCCACCGTTACGGTGTCCGGTATCGCATACACGTGCCCTGGGGGCCGCATGGCGCATAGGAAAGGTGACTCGGGGGCATCCTCGTGCCCGGACCGCGCAAGCGCTAAGTCCCGCGGGCCGCGAGGTGCGGTTCCGGAAGAGCTCGGGC
>NZ_QRLS01000054.1:0-858 GCF_003472325.1 Collinsella sp. AM12-1 | reverse complement strand
GGCCGCCTCGATCAATTTGCGAAAGAATCTTGACGGTACCGTGCACTTCGTCGTTTCCGAAGTTATTCAAAAGAGAAAAATTACGTGAAGAGACAGCGAGATTTAGGATTTTTTGTTTTCCGTCCAGCAATACAGGTGAAACATTAAAATCCGCTTCAGGAGGAAATCCCGTTTCAATCCAACAGCCATAAGAAGAGTTTGATAAATAATAGCAGGGATTACCTGGGATACTAAATCTATAGTTACCTGATTTTGATCTAAGCGAACGCGGAAGCGGAAGCATTTCCTTTGCGCTATACATCAATGAGGCATTTCCCGTTCTGCTTCGGAACAATTGAAGATCACTACCAAGTTTCCCCGGAAACGCAGGAGAATTATAAAGTCTTGAAGAAGCTAAAGGGCAATCATCCAATCCTGCAATCAAATTCTTAATTACGGCATTTGATCCAGATATATCAGCTCTGTAATATCTTCGAATGCTATCCAGAACTTTTTTAGAATATTTTTCGATGATAGCGAGACTATCATCATCTGCACCAGCACCAGAAGCTCGCTTCAAAAGCACTCTGTATTTATTTGACAAATCAGAGTAATAGCTGATGTCTTTTTCAATAACAAATGGAGCTGAGAACTCCACACAATGAAAAGCCTCTACAATCCAACCACAAGTCATTTTTATCTTCCTTTAAACAATGAGCTAACGGGTAGACAAAGAAAGCATAGCGCCGTTGGCACCATTAGGGTTTAAGCCAAACCAGTTTCTATGGCTGCGATATCTTCAAAACAAATCTAATCTATGCGCCCTGGTCCTTCGAATCGGGTACCGTCAAGATTCTTTCGCAAATTGATCGAGGCGGC
>NZ_QRLS01000053.1:0-911 GCF_003472325.1 Collinsella sp. AM12-1 | reverse complement strand
CTCGAGGACGGCAAGAACGTCTACGAGGCCGGCAAGAAGATGACCGCGCTCGCCGACAAGGTCGCCGACGAGGGCTACGACGCCGTGTTCCTGATGGGCGTCGGCGGCACCTGGGACGAGCTCATGCAGCTCGAGTACCTCATGAACAAGTTCGGCGACCGCGACCTCGAGGTCTACCTGATCCACGCCGCCGAGTGGAACGTCATGGGCCACAAGCGCATGACCGAGAAGTCCGTCGTGCTCACCGCCTCCGAGTCCGGCACCACCCCCGAGGTCCTCGAGGCCGTCAAGAAGATGAAGGACATGGGCGTGCGCGTCTACGCCATGACCAAGCCCGAGGGCCCCATCGGCCAGGCTGTGGGTGCCGAGAACTGCGTTGCCATGGCTTCTGACCATGGTTCGGGCGGCTGCGAGAAGGGCTACTACCTCGCCGACTGCTTCGGCCTGCGCCTGCTCAACCGCCGCGGCTGCTTCCCCAAGTTCGACCTGTTTATCGAGCAGACCAAGGATATCTGGAAGGACATGCTCGATATCCGCAAGCGCTTCGAGCCGCGCGCCGAGGAGCTCGCCAAGAAGTACGCCCTGGCTCCCTACACCATGTTCATCGGCTCCGGCGCCCTGTGGGGCGAGACCATCCTGTTCTCGATGTGCATCCTGGAGGAGATGCAGTGGAAGCGCACCCGCTACATCACCTCGGCCGACTTCTTCCACGGCACCCTCGAGCTCGTGGAGCCCGGCGTCCCCGTGTTCCTGTTCATGGGCGAGGACGAGAACCGCAAGCTCGACGAGCGCGTCCGCGCCTTCCTGACCCGCGGTGTGACCGGCGACACCGACATCAACATCATCGACACCGCCGAGTTCGCGATCCCCGGCCTTGACGACGAGTTCCGCGTCATCGTGTCTCCGTGGAT
>NZ_QRLS01000052.1:0-918 GCF_003472325.1 Collinsella sp. AM12-1 | reverse complement strand
GGGCATGCCCCGCCTCTTACACCACATCTCTGTGCGCTACCACCTGCTGGTCAAAAAACATCAAATATGAGTACTGTTATCGATTTGGTAGCAGCAATTTTGGACTAATAAGGCCAGATAGCTAGTCGAAATGGCGATGAATGTACGATTTTGATCCAATTATTAGTCCTTATAATGGACATATGTTGCGTAACTTAAGCAAATACTATCTTTTGATATGTTGTAAGCAAGGTAGCAGTACTCATTTTTGCCATTTTCTGGCCACGGCCTTTGTGACAGACGTGCTGGCGGGTTCGAATCCCATGCACTGGGCACAAAAAAGAAAGGCCTCCATCGCTGGAGGCCTAACAATTCAGTGGTGGGCGATGAGGGATGTCCGCGTGCGGCCGGCGCCGCCCGCGCCCCGCTTCGCCGCTCCGCTCCTCGCGTGCTGCGCTGGAAAACGCTTGCGCGTTTCCTCAGCTCCGCACCCTGGCGGGTTCGAACCCCATGCGCTGGGCCCAAAAAAGAAAGGCCCCCATAGCTGGGAGCCTATCAAATCAGTGGTGGGCGATGAGGGATGTCGCGTGCGGCTGACGCCGCCCGCTTTCGCTTCGGGCCTGCGGCCCTCGCGTGCTGCGCTGGAAAACGTTTCGCGTTTCCTCAGCTTCGCACCCTGTCGGGTTCGAATCCCATGCGCTGGGCCCAAACAAAAACGGTCCCCTTGCGAGGACCGTTTCCAATTCAATGGTGGGCGATGAGGGATTCGAACCCCCAGCCTTGTGCGTGTAAAGCACCTGCGCTAACCGTTGCGCCAATCGCCCGTGCGGAGAGAGTATAGCAAAACAATCGCCTCATTCACCTCATATCCATTAAAGGTAACCGACGCGTGTCACAGCCCTTGATTCTCATTTTCATTGCAACAGCCTCAGGACTCAG
>NZ_QRLS01000051.1:0-1063 GCF_003472325.1 Collinsella sp. AM12-1 | reverse complement strand
GCCGGGCCCTTACGCCAGCACGCCGAAGAACGCGCCGATGATGCCCACGACCATGGTGGCCACGATCAGCACCATGGGGTTGATCTTCTTGGACAGCAGCCAGTAGTACAGCCAGAAGGCGAGCATGCCGAGCATGCCGGGCATGATGCCGTCCAGGATGTCCTGGAGGGTCTGGGCGTCCTCGCCCGAGCCGATGGCCACCGGGATGCTGGCCCAGAACATGTCCTTGCACATGGCGCCCACGACCATGACGCCCACGATGCCCACGCAGGTCATGATCTTCTGCATGAGGCCGGTCCTCTGGGCCTCGTCCAGGAAGCCCACGCCCAGCTCGTAGCCCTTGACGGCGCCCCAGATGCGCAGCGCGAAGCCGGGGACGTTGTAGATGAGCAGGAAGGCGATGGGGCCGAAGGGGTTGCCGGCCTGGCACAGGCTGATGCCCACCGCGGCGGCGACCACGCGCAGCGTCGACAGGAAGATGGAGTCGCCGATGCCGGACAGCGGGCCCATGAGGGCGGCCTTGACGTCGTTGACGCTCTCGGGCTCGATCTCGCCGCGGGCGACCTTCTCCTCCATGGCCATCGCGATGCCGCCGACGAACGGGGCGAACTGGACGGTGATGTTGAAGAACGCGCAGTGGCGATGCAGGGCCTCGGCGTAGTCGTCGGGGCGGCCGGCGTAGATCTTCTTGAGCATGTTGGCGACCATCAGGCAGAAGGCGATGTTCATCTGCTTGTAGTAGGTCCAGGAGAACTCCATGCCCAGGGCGCCGACGTTGACGGCGCTCTTGACGAGGTCGGAGCGCGTGATCTTGTTCTCGGGACTAGAAGTCATCGTCCTCATCCCCTTCCGCGGAAAGCTGGGGCTGGGCTCCGCCCAGGCCGAGCAGGTCGAACTTGTCGATGCCGATGATGATGGCGATCAGGGCGACGCCCAGGACGGGCACGTTGGCGTAGGAGCACAGCAGGAAGCCCAGGAAGTAGAAGGGCACGAGCTGCTTGGTGAGCACCAGGCGGCCGAGCATGGCGAAGCCCATGGCCGGCAGGATGTTGGCGGCAACGCC
>NZ_QRLS01000050.1:0-1272 GCF_003472325.1 Collinsella sp. AM12-1 | reverse complement strand
GGCCCGAAAGAAAGGTAGGAGGCCATGACGAAAGGTCTGCACGTGCCTTCCGAGATCGGCAAGCTCAGGAAGGTCTGCCTGCACCGTCCCGGCGACGAGCTCCTCAACCTGCCGCCCGACGAGCTCGAGCGACTCCTGTTCGACGACGTCCCGTTCCTGGAGGTCGCGCAGCAGGAGCACGACACCTTCGCCCAGATCCTTAAGGACCAGGGCGTGGAGGTGCTCTACCTCGAGAACCTCGTCGCAGAGGTGTTCGACCAGGTCCCCGGCGCCCGCGCCGAGTTCACCGACCAGTACATCGCCGAGGCAGGCATCCGCGGCCAGCAGATGCCGCAGATCGTCCGCGAGAAGCTGGACTCCATCGAGGACAACCTCGAGTTCGTCAAGAAGACCATGGCCGGCATGACCAAGGCCGAGATCGACATGCCCCTCACGGCGTCCACGACCCTCGACTCCCTGGTCAACTCCGAGTCCGAGTCCGACCTGATCATCGACCCGATGCCCAACCTCTACTTCACCCGCGACCCGTTCGCGGTCGTCGGCGAGGGCGTCAACCTCAACCGCATGTACTCGGTCACCCGCAACCGCGAGACCCTGTACGGCAAGTACGTCTTCAAGTACCACCCCGACTACAAGGACGTCTCCCTGTATTTCCGCCGCGACTGCCAGTTCCACACCGAGGGCGGCGACGTGCTGAACATCAACGAGAAGACCCTCGCCGTCGGCATCTCCCAGCGCACCCAGGCCGCCGCCATCGACGTCATGGCCCAGAACATCTTCTGGAACTCCGACTCCAAGGTCGAGCGCATCCTGGCCTTCGACATCCCGGTCTCGCGCGCCTTCATGCACCTCGACACGGTCTTCACCCAGATCGACGTCGATAAGTTCACGATCCACCCCGCCATCATGGGCACCCTGCGCGTCTACGAGCTGACCGCCGGCAAGAACCCGGGCGACGTGAACATCCGCCTGATCGAGGACACCCTCGAGCACGTCCTGGAGGACGCCACCGGCGTCGACCAGGTCAAGCTGATCCCCTGCGGCGGCGGCGACCCGATCGCGGCCTCCCGCGAGCAGTGGAACGACGGCTCCAACACCCTGTGCGTCGAGCCCGGCAAGATCTGCGTCTACGCCCGCAACACCGTCACCAACGACGTGCTGTACAAGGAGGGCCTGGACCTTCTCGTCGTGCCCTCCGCCGAGCTCTCCCGCGGCCGTGGCGGCCCGCGCTGCATGAGCATGCCCTTCTGGCGCGAGGACCTCTAAGGTTTT
>NZ_QRLS01000005.1:82589-127430 GCF_003472325.1 Collinsella sp. AM12-1 | reverse complement strand
TCATTTCAAGCCATCTGCTCGACGACCTGGCAGACCTCACCGACTCGTTCTACTTCATCGAGGCCGGCGCGCTCGTGGAAAAGATCGAGTCGTCCTCGCAGGCGCTCAAGCAGGAATACCTCGATACATACGAGGGAGGTGAATGACATGATAGGCAAGAGCTATGCAAAGATAGCGATTGTTGGCTTTGTACTTTGTCTTGCAATGGTGCTATGTGCATCATTTGCGAGGTATAGGTCCGAGCAGTCGTTCATCGATGGCGCTGAAAATGGGTTTGGCATAGACGGGATGTATGTCAACGATGGCGCGACCAGGCCGTCTATGGCGATTCTTGCAGGCGAAGACATGGAATGGCAAATCTGTAATGACGATGGTTCTTGTATGAGTGGTCGTTTGGCCGCAACGAGCGACCCGAATTCGTTCGATCTTCTCGACAATGATGGAGCGGATTGCGGTTCTGTTCACCTTTCATATGCATCGCGAGACGGGATGGACGGCATCCTCTACGTCTCCCACGAAAATGGCAATTTCAAGATGCGCAGGACTAACCGGGTGCCGGCTTTTATCGAGGAGTGAGAGTTCCCGGCGGCCTGCCGATCAGACCGCCGGGGTATTGAACCCCGCATTCATCCGTACACACACGGATGAATGCGGGAAGTGTCCGGATGAAGTTGATAATCAAGGAAACAAAGCCGTTCTGCCTGGGACGGCATTGGCTTGGACTTTAACTACAACATCGCAATCGACACTTATCAGCTCGCGCAACGCGCATGGCCAAATCTCGGACGCTGGTGCATGGAGGACCTTCGAGATTTACTGGACATCCAAAACGACGACGCACACCGCGTGCTCGCCGACTGCGAAGACGAGATGGCTGTCTACAATGCGATCAGAAACGGCGTGAAGTCCGGAGAGCTTTCTGTGGAACCGCCGCACCGTCGCGCGAGCCGACCGGGCAACCCGGGCAATCTGGTCCCGACTCTCCCGGTCGTATTCCTACGATATCGCCCCTAAATCACCAACGTGTCAGATAAAGAATGATGCAATGATTATGATCAAGCATACGGCGGATGCGACGACTGCGCCTTTTTTCCTCTCCTTTAGTCCGACGAATAGGGTTGCCGTAAAGTAAAGGGCGGAAAGGCAGTCTATGGCAAGCAAAACGAGTTCCTTGGGCGGTTTCAGCAAAAGGTCGCTAGCAAAGAGTAATGCAAGCAGGGCAAAGCCGATTGTGGTCAAGTATCTCGATTGATTTTGCGACAGCATGGCAACCTCCTTTTAGAACATGCAAGTGAAAAGTCGGCACGATGTCATTGCGGTTGCAAACAAGCCGCCGCCAGGACCGGTTGTCACGAGACCGGCGATAACTTCAGCGGTGCCAGCAAGGTAGGGATCGCGCAGGCAAGACTCCTCCTTCACGTTCAGCTTGACCTTGTGAGGGACGGTGCGGTTATTTGCAAATCCGTGAGAATCGCACCACGCCTTGGAATATGAATCCGTGCAGCGTCCGCGCTCAAAAAGGGATATATCGTAATTTTCGTCGTAGTTGTCTCCGACGTAGATTTCGCTGCTCTCGGCGGGAGACCCCTCGTCGGCATAGGCTGCCGCAACGGGCACAAATGGTGTCATGACAAGGGAGAGGCAAAGAGCTGCTGAGACGATGGAGAGCAGGCATTTCTTCATGGCTGGCTCCTTAATCTGGCCTTTGATAGTTACTTGATGTCGCCTCCTTCCGCTTTATATCCGTTGTATTTGGCGTATTTCTTTAATAAGGCAAGAGGTTCTTCCTCTCCTTCGGATAAGCCGATGATGTTTCCTTGATCATCCAGTATGAATATGGACGGAATATGCTCAAGTTCATATTGGTCATACACGGTCTTATCTTAATCTATGTATATGGGAAAGTCTCCTTCATGGACCGAGGCTTCGTTTTGAAACGGGATACCGCTTCGATTCGTTCCGGACGCGGATGTGGACGTAACTGGTCTCGGTGCCAAGTGCGATTTCAGTGACGTATATGACTAAACGGGAATGTTTGAGCAGTGCCGGAGTCTTCATCTGGATTGTTCCGACTGAAACGTCAGCCCGAATACACTGCATGGCAACTCCAACAAGAATGCCCCCGGCGTAATCCTTCCCAAGGCACGGCAATAGCCAAGTTCAAGTGAACGCATAAAGGTGGCTCCCGATGGTTCGGAAGCCACCTTCACAATTTAACCGATGGAAAAATCGATTGCTAATTCAATTTGACCCAGATGGCTGGGCGAACTCCGAGAGTCGAATCCTGCGTGCTGCCGAGGTCGCCGCAGGAGATGCCACCTTCTTCGTCAATGTAACTAGTCAAGGGTTGACCGGCGTAGTAAGCCCCATATGAATCGTCTTCGCATTTCTCTATATCGGAAGCCCACCATGCCTCGGGGACGTCCGTGCCGGCTAGAGTCGCGTACATATTATCCTCGCTAAGGTAATCGCTCCAGGAGTCTAGAATCGTTACGTCGCCTGCTAAAATCCCGCGCTCGGCATCGTTGAAGGCGTATTCTTTGAAGGGTCCGTTCAGATACCTATACAGCGAGCTTGACTTGAAGTCCCATACGTCTCCATTCTCGCTGAATTCCATCTCATCGATGCAATGCTCGGTCATGAGGAGAGCCCTGTCGCCCTCCTTGTGGAGGACTATCCATTCAATCGGTTGGCCCTCGATATCCTTTCCTGTATAAGCCGAGAGCTCGCCCGAATATGTTCCCAGTTCGACGGTCTGCTCAATCGCGACGCTTTCGATTTTCTCCTGCTCCGCCTTCATGTCCGCCCTTGCTTCGAGCATGGACGGCAGGGGCGAGATGGCGACCATGACGGCAAGCAGGACGATGCCCGCGACAGCCGCGACGGCTATTTTCTTCCTCCTTTTGGAGAGGTTCGCAATCTTCGCGCCGGCCTCTCTTGCCTTCTCGCCCGAGTCCCCGTATCCCTGCTCGGCCAGCCTCTCGAGGCTTTCCTTTGCGGCCTCAGCTTCCTTCCTGTTGCCCTTCTCGAGTATCGCGACGCTCGTCTTGTAGACCCTGTCCCTTCTGGATTCATCCAGGAACGCGGCATCTTCCAGATCCGCCAGTTTCTCGCGCACGGCGCCGCAGTTCCAGCAGGTTCCGCGCTTGAGGTTCACCGCCCCGCAGCCGCACTGCCACCATCCCTCGTGTTCGGAATGGACACCCGAGCATTTGCAGGCATCGGCGCCCATCTCGGAGAGCAGGACATCGCGTTCCGACTCCTCGATTCCGTTGAGCGCGAGTGGCGCGGGGTTATCGATGTCGACCGGGTCGTCGAAGGACGTCTCGCAGTCCGCTCGGGTCACAACGGCACGCGAGCCGGTGATAACAGACAGCTTGATTCTCACCGCCTTGGGCCTGAGCACCTCGCCGGCGGGCAGGTCGGCATCTAGGAGCGAGAAGTCGACGTTCTCCGTCTCCCCTCCCTCGCCCTCGAGCCCGACCGTGAACTCTATGCGGCTGATGGGTTTCGTCGATACGTTGACGATCTTTGTCTGGAGGAAGCAAGCTCCCGTCTCGGTGTCCCTGGAGACCTGGACGGCCAGTACCCTGACGGGGCAGAGTTCCTGCCAGGAGGGGTTGGCGTCGCGGTAGACGATCTTGTACTTTGACATGTCTACACCTCGGGCAGGGCGTCTTCATCCGTTTTTGCGCTGGGCGCCGGCGCAGCTCGGTCTGGCAGTGCGCAGACGATCAGGCCGACCATGAGCGCCGTGCCGAAAAGGCCGATGAACCAGAGGATTCCCGCGTCATTGGTGTAATGCCCCTTGGCCCTGGCAATCTTAACGAGCTCCGCCACGCCGCAGATGTTGGCGGCGATCGCCAGGAGAGGCAGGAAGAAGATTATCAGCTCCATAGTTCTCATTTTCGGTCCTTTCTTCTCGGCCGCCAGCTTCGACACCGGCGGTCATCCGTCACTTCCGATAACACCAATTCTACTGTCCTCACCTGCGAATTTGTTGAGCAACAAATTCGATTGAGTGAGCGGTTGATTGCGCCGCGAAGGCGTTTAGTTAATTACGTTTGCCGCTGCGGCAAGACCGATGCAGAAATCTGAAATAGCCCTACGCTCGGCGATGTATCTACAAACCCTGAGCGAAGGGAGCCGCAAATGCATGCAGCGGCAATTAACCTTCGGGGGGGGGGGGGTATCTCCTAGGAGAACCCGCCTCCAAGGCCAATCTATCATCGAGTACGTCCTGATCATCGCCATCATCGGCCTGGTGATCGTGTTCGCGGGACCCGGCGTGGCGGGGGCCATCCGCAACCAGTTCAACCTGGTCGGCAACACGGTGAGCAATGGGACGACCGGCGGGGTCGAGGGCGGCGCAACCGGCGGCGGCTCTGCGGGAGCCGATTCCGCGACCGTCCAGGCGGCTGTCGCCAAGGACGCGAAGGACTGGACGCTCGACGAGCAGGAGGCCGTGGCCGAGGACATCGCCGCCAAGGGCGAGGCGTCGCCGGCGTACGCAAAGGCGAAGGCCGCGATGGACGCGGGGACGAAGTTCTCGATGAAGTTGACGAACGGCAAGACGCTCGAGTATCGCATCATCGGTATCAACCACGATGACCTCGGGGACGGCTCCGGTAAGGCTGGGCTCACGTTCGAGGTAACCAACACTGCCATGGACGAGCAGCGAATGAACGCCACGAGCACCAATGCCGGCGGCTGGGAGAAATCGGAGATCCGCGGCCGCCTCAATTCCGGTGACCTCTGGTCGCTCCTACCGATCGAACTCCAGTCCAAGGCGAAGGCCGTCACGAAGATGACCGATAACAAGGGTGGTGGCAGTGCCAGCGCCCCATCGGCCACGACCGATAAAGTCTTCCTGCTCTCGATGACCGAGATCTACGGAGACCGCCAGACCGACGGTACCCAGTACGAGTACTACAAATCCAAGGGCGTGACGTACTCGAACCATTCAGGGGTGTCGTCGAGCTTTTATCACTGGACGCGCTCCGTGGATCCGAGCGGCTCCGCGTACTTCCGCTGTATCTATAGCAACGGTAACTATAACGACTACGGCGCGACGTACTCGTATTGCATATTCCTCGCCTGGTGTTTTTAACCTGTCTTCTAGCTTGTCTTCTAGTTTGTCTAGTGAAAGGCCCGTGCAATCCTGCGCGGGCCTTTCTTTTGGCGATTACTTGAACAATTTGAGGTTCATGGTACAAAGGTAGTCGGTTCGAGGAAAAAGGGGTCGTACTGCGCCTCTCAGAGCGCCTGCCGCACTTCACCTCTATTACCTCTGCGGCGCCCTCGTATAGGGCCCATCCCGCTTGCCGTTTCGTTGCAACCGCTCACTTGTCCACCGGTCAAGTGAACTACTGGAATAAATACAGCGACACGCTTGTCCGTTACAGTCGCTATATCTGTGTAAATCGCCGCGATAAATACAGCCCGTACTCGGCTGTATACCAGCTACGCGTATGTAGATTCATATCGCGTTAATAAATCGGCTCAAGCGCGTGCAAAACGCGCAAGTAGCCGCAAAAGGCGAATATCGCGTAGGTAGATTTTTAGCACCCTGTTGCTTAATCAAAATTAAGCAATTGCTTAAAACAAAAAAGGTCAGGCACTAGGTGCCTGACCTGCAAACTTCTGGTCGGGACGACTGGATTCGAACCAGCGACCCCTTGACCCCCAGTCAAGTGCGCTACCAAGCTGCGCCACGTCCCGAAGCTTTTGTTTGTTGCTCTGCTCTCGCTCGCAACAGGGAGTATATTAACCCGAAACTTTGCCCTTGTGCAAGAACTTTTTTACAAATTTTGAAGCAAGTCCAAAATTGTATCTGCAAGCTGGGGTTTTGTTAGTACGGGAAGTTCTTGCGTACCCGCTTTGCTCACGATCCAGGCCTTGTTGGTATCGGTTCCGAAGCCTGAATCAGCGCGCGAGACATCGTTGGCGATGATCGCATCGCAACCCTTACGGGCAAGTTTGCGCTGTGCGTACTCCACGACGTTATCGGTCTCGGCCGCAAAGCCGATCACGCACCGCTCTCCCTTTTGGCGTGAAAGCTCGGCCAAAATATCAACCGTCTCGACCAGTTCGATGTGGTCCAGGCGCTCGTTGGCCTTTTTGAGTTTGTGGTCCGCAGGGGCGGCAGGCGTGTAGTCGGCGACGGCGGCCGCGCAAATGGCCGCATCGGCCGTCTGAAAGGCGCTCAGAGCCGCCTGCAGCATATCTGCTGCGGTCTGCACGCGCACACACTCCACGCCGCGGCCCACGTCGAGCGATGTCGGCCCCAGCACAAGCGTGACCGCAGCGCCGCGGCGAGCGGCCTCCCCCGCCAGGGCGATGCCCATCTTGCCCGACGACCGGTTGCCAATGAAGCGCACAGGGTCAATCGGCTCGTGCGTGGGGCCGGCGGTAATCACGACGCGCTTGCCCGCCAGGTCTTGCGGGACGGGGTTGAGCACCTCGCAGACGGCCTCGACGATGCCCTCGGGCTCGCTCATGCGTCCCGTGTCCACGTCACCGCAGGCAAGGTAGCCGCTGCCGGGCCCCACCACGTGGACACCGCGCTCGCGCAGCGTGGCCATATTGGCCTGCGTCGCCGGCGCCTTCCACATACCGTTGTTCATGGCGGGTGCGACCACGATGGGTCGCGGTGTGGCAAGCAGCGTGGTGGAGATGAGGTCGTCGGCGATACCGTTTGCCATCTTGGCGATGATATTGGCCGTCGCGGGCGCCACGGCCACCAAATCGGGCTCCTGCGCCAGCGAAATATGGTGGATGGGGTCGGAGGGGTCGTCGAATAGCCCAACCGCGACCGGCTCATTGGTGAGCGCGCGGAACGTGAGCGGGCCCACGAACTCCGTGGCATGCTCGCTCATAACGACTTTGACACGTGCGCCGCGCTTTTGCAGCAGGCGCACGATATTGCACGACTTATAGGCGGCGATCCCGCCGGTAATGCCCAGCAGGATCGTTTTTCCCTCAAGTTGCATTGAATTGTTGGATGCCGCCGTCATCGCTAGGCTTCCTTGCTCGGGAGCACCAGGAGGCGGTGGCAGTACGGACAGTGCGTAATCTCGCTACCGTCGTGGTTGAGGTCGCTCATGGACGATGCCTGCAGCGCGGTGTGGCAGACCGTGGGGATGTTGCCCTGGATGGTCTCGACGGCCAAGCCGCGGAACTGCTTGAGCAGACGCTCGTAGTCGGTGAGCACGTTGGCCGGCAGCGTGGCGGCAAGAGCGGTGCGCTCCTTAGTGGCGGCTTCGATCTGAGCCTGCAGGTCGGCAGCCTTGGCGCGGGCGGCCTTGGTATCGGCCTTCACGCCCTCCTCGAACTTGGCGATGATGGCCTGCGCGCGGGTCTCGCGGTCGAGCGCCTCTTTGTGGGCGACAACGACATCCTTGCGGGTGTGCTCAATCTTGTCCAGGCGCTTGGCCAGGGTGGCGAGCTCGTTTTCCAGGTCCTGTACCTCGCGGTAGTCGGAGCCGTCAACGTGGCGCTTCTTAGCGGCCTCGATGGCGTTATTGGTCTGGATCTCGGTGGTGTTGAGATCGTCGAGCTCAATATCCAGGTCCTTGCGTTGGGCGTAGAGCTTGGTCATTTCGGCCTTGAGCTTAACGTAGGTCTTGCGCTTGGAAGCGAGCTCCTTGAGCTCCGGCATATTGGCAAGTTCGCTCTTGTTGCGGGCGAGCTCCAAATCGATCTGTTGCAGCTTGAGTAGCGTAGCGCCGGCGCTCATAAGTTCTCTCCTTTTGTCACAGTCCACCATTGGCAAGGGTTCAGTATTTTAATCGCATGACGGGGGTCGACCCCGGCGTCAACTGCAGAGTTCATCAATATATCAACGAACGGCTCCTCGGAGCGGTCGTGGCCGAGCAAGATCACCGGCAGCCCGCGCAAGGCAAGGTCCTGTGCCACGTGGTAGCCCGCCTCGCCCGTCACGACAACATCTGCGCCCGCGGCGATGGCGAGCTCTCCGAAGTCGCCCAGGGAGCCGCCCAAAATGGCGACGGTGCGGCACGGGCGATCAGCTTTGCCCCACACACGCGGGTCGCTGCCAAAGGCCGTGGCAGCACGGGTGGCAAGATCGCGCAGCGTGCACGGGTCGTTGAGCGTTGCAAGTGCGCCCAGGCCGGTGGCCTCGGGGTCGTCCACGTGCTCCAGTGAGCTCACGGGTGCGGCACCCAGCAGCTTGCTCAGGCAGACATGGGCTTCGTGCGAGCGGTCCAGGTTGGTGTGGAGCGAGATAATGCTCACCCCGCAGCGGGCAGCCTCGTAGAGGGCCGCACTGCACTGGGGTCGTGTGGCATCCGCCGGACAAAAGGCCTCGGGTGCCTTGATGTATATGGGATGATGCGTCAGCAGCACGTTGGCGCTTGCTTCTTGGGCGCGGCGAACATTAGCCTCAGTCGCATCGAGTGCGCAGGCAACGCCGGTGATCTCCGCGGCCGGATCGCCAACGGAGAGTCCTACGTGGTCCCAGGGCTCGGTGTCCGTCTTGGGATAGCGTGCCAGTAGCGCGCGCTCGAGCTCGGCGACGATCATGCGGCACCTGCGATCGAGAGCAGCGTCTGGGCAAACTCGTCCAGATCGTCCGGATTCACGCGGTCGTCAAAGGAAATGCGCAGTGCACCTAGTGCCTGCTCGCGACCAATGCCCATGGCGCTGAGCACATGGCTCGGGTCCATGCTGCCGCTCGAGCACGCCGAGCCGGCCGAAACCTCAAAGCCGGCGGCATCGAGCTTGACGATGAGCTCCTCGGAGTCCATGCCATCAACGTAGATCGACACCATGCCCGGCAGGCGATCGGCCTGTGCGTAGTCGCCCATGGTGGCATGAATACGCGGATGAGCCGTAAGCGTGGCGTAGAGCTTGTCGGAAAGGGCTTGCAGCTTCGCGCGCTCCTGAGCCACATGGGGCGTCAGAGACGAGGCGGCAGCGGCAAAGGCGAGCTGCGTTCGCAGGTCTTGCGTGCCGGCACGACGACCGGCCTCCTGTCCGCCGCCAAAGATGCGCGGGCGCAGCGGCGTGCGGCTCTTAAGGTAGAGTGCGCCAGATGCCACGGGACCGCCAATCTTGTGGGCTGCGACGGACATGGCGTCGACGCCCAGCTCGGTGACATCGAGCGGAATATGCAGATACCCCTGGATGGCATCGGTGTGGAACAGGGCGCCAACGGTATGCGTGGCCGCGGCAAGCTCGCGGATGGGCTGCACCACGCCGGTCTCGTTGTTGGCAACCATGATGCTCACGAGCGCCACGTCGTCGCCTAGCAGCTCGACAAGCGCGGCAGGCTCAATGTAGCCCATGTGGCAGGGCTGCACCAGGTCGACGGTAAAGCCGGCGGCACGCAGCAACGGCAGGTTGTCCAGAATCGAATCGTGCTCGATGGCCGAAACGATTACACGATCGCGCTTGCGATCGCGCTGACGAGCGCCCTCGGCAAGACCGAGCAGCGCCAGCTGGTTGGCTTCGGTGCCGCCGTTGGTCAGTACAATCTCGGACGGGCGGACGCGCGCGCCAAAGCTGCGGGCGATCTCGCGACGTGCAACCTCCAGACGCGCGGCAGCCTTGCGGCCGAGCGAATGCAGCGAGTTGGGGTTGACGCCGGCAAGCTCGCTGTCGTCGTACTCGCGCTGCGCAAGGAGCGCCTCGGCGCGCATTGGCGTCGAGGCGGCATAGTCAAGATTCACGGGTATGCGGTTTTGACCTGCGGTCATAAGGGTTTATGCCTCCTGTGCGGCCTCGTTGCCCAGCTTCTGCAGCAGCGCAACCTCGGCAGCGGGATCTTCGGACTTAAATACGGCAGAACCGGCCACGAGCACGTTGGCGCCGGCCTTGACGACCTCGGCGATGTTCTTGGAAGAGATGCCGCCGTCGACCTCGATCATGGGCGACACGCCGTAGCGCTCGCACATAGCCTTGAGCTCGTGCAGTTTGGCAATGGTACCGGGAATAAAGCTCTGGCCGCCAAAGCCCGGGTTCACACTCATGAGCAGCACCATATCGACGACGTCGATGATGCTCTCGAGCACGCACACGGGGGTGGCGGGGTTGAGCACCACGCCGGCCTTGACGCCGCGCTGCTGCAGATGCGTGAGCGTGCGGTGCAGGTGCGTGGAAGCCTCGTAGTGCACGGTGATCATGTCGGCACCGGCGTCGGCGTACCAATCGACCGTCTCGTCGGGGTTCGACACCATCAGGTGCGCGTCGACCGGCACGTCGGTGGAGCGCTTGACGGCCTTGAGGATGTCAACGCCAAAGGTGAGGTTGCCGGTAAAGTGGCCGTCCATTACGTCGAAGTGCACGTAGTCGGCACCGGCGATCTTGTCGAGTTCGCCCTTGAGGTTGGCCATGTCGGCCGAGAGGACGGACGGAGCGATTTTAATGGAACCCATGGTAGTAGCCTTTCTGCACTAGTCGGTGAGTCCGTAGAACTCTTGGGAGGGTACGCGGTCGGTAAGAATCTCGAGCGCCCTATCCAACGTAACACCGTTGTAGAGCGTTTGCTCCACGGCAAAGGTGAGCGGAATGTCTACGCCCAGTGAACGGGCAAGCTCACTGACGCTGCGGGCCGCGACGGCGCCCTCGACCACCATATGCGTACGTGCCTGGTACTCGTCGAGCGAGACGCCGTGGGCAAACTCGTAGCCAAAGGTGCGGTTGCGCGAATGCTCGGAGGTGCAGGTGGCAATGAGGTCACCCATGCCGGCAAGACCCATGCAGGTCATGGCTTGACCGCCGCGGGCGTGCACCAGACGGCTGATCTCGGCCAGGCCGCGCGTCATGATAAGGGCAAGCGTGTTGTCGCCCGCACCAGAACCGGCGGAAATGCCGCACACGATGGCGATGACGTTTTTCATAGCGCCGCAAACCTCGACACCGGTCATATCCTGCGACAGGTAGATGCGGAAGGCCGTGGACAGCAGCAGCTCCTTAAAGGTCTCCCCCACCTGCTGGTCCTCGCTGGCGATGACGGCGGCAGAGAGCCCGCCGCGGCAAATCTCCTCGGCATGGTTGGGGCCCGAGAGGGCCGCCACACGCCGCTCGTTGCCGATCTCGCTGGCAATGACCTCGCTCATGAGCAGGCCAGACTCGGGCTCAATGCCCTTGGTAAGGCAGAGCACCGGGGTGTTGGCGGCGATGAAAGGCGCTGCCTGATGACATACGCTGCGCAGGTGTGTGGAGGGCACGGCAAAGATGATGGCGTCGGCGGCGTCGAGCGCTTGCGCCAGGTCCGTCGTGGCGACGACGTTGCCGGGCAGCTCGTAGTCCACCAGATACCGGGGGTTGCAGTGCTCGCCATTGATGCCGGCGGCCGTCTGCTCGCTGTGGGCCCACATGGTCACGCGCTCGGCTCGCGCGGCGGCAAGGCCGGCGACGGCGGTTCCCCAGGAGCCGGAGCCAATCAGCGCAACATTCATGATTCTCTCCTACTTATCGTCGGGCTCGGTGACGCGCTTGGTAAACGAGAGCTTGGACTCCTTACCGGCCATGAGCTTTTGGATATTCGCGCGATGGGCCCACACAACGGTGATGCCGATTATCGCCATGCAAAACTTAAGTCCCAGGCTGCTGTACGGAAAGACCGCGCAAGCAGCGATGGGAAGACCGATGGCAGCGGCAAGCGAGCCCACCGACACATACTTGGTGATGGCGACGGCCACGATAAACATGCCGAGCAGCGACAGGCCAATAGGCCAGTACCAGGCGAGGATGACGCCCAGGCCAACCGCGATACCCTTGCCGCCGTGGAAGTTAAGGTAGGGCGAGAAGATATGGCCCCACACCGCTGCCAGGCAAATGACGCCGAGCATCCAATCGCCGGGGGCTCCGGGCGCCATGATGCTTACGGGGAAGCCATAGCCCAAGTCGGCAATGAGCGGACGCGCGATAAGGACGCAGATGGCGCCCTTAAGGCAGTCGAGCAACAACGTGAGCGCGGCCACCTTAGGGCCGGCCACGCGCAGCGCATTGGTTGTGCCGATGTTGCCGGAACCCGCCTTGCGAATGTCGGTGTGGTTGAACACGCGGCCCAGGATCAGGCCAAACGGAATCGCTCCGATAAAGAAAGAGACCACGGCGCAGATGGCGGTCAGCAGAATCGGATTATGCATCCTTTTGTTCCTTCTTCCTAAAGAAGAGTCGAATGGGCGTGCCGGCAAAATCGAAGGTCGAGCGCATGCGGTTCTCCACGTAGCGCTGGTAGGTGTCGTTGACCAGATCGCTGTGGTTGACGAAGAACGTGAACGTCGGCGGATTGACGCCCGTCTGAGTCACGTAGTGCATGCGCAGGCGGCGCTTGCCGTCCACCACGGTGTGGCCGAACTCACGTAGGTCGGTGAGGAACGTGTTGAGGCGCGAGGTGCTGATCTTTTGCGAACGCGTCTTCTCGGCTGCGTCGACCATCGCCCAGATCTTCTCGACGCTGCGGCCAGTGAGGGCAGAGATGCGCAGGTACTGGGCCCAGGGAGCCATGACGCCCAGACGGCGGTCGATGGTCTCCATGCAGGCCTCGCGCTTGCGGTCGTCGTCGAGCAGGTCCCACTTGTTGAGCAGCACAACGATGGCACAGCCGCGCTCGATGGCAAGACCCATGACCTTCTGGTCCTGTTCGGTAACGCCCACGGAGGCGTCGACGACGAGCAGCGCCACGTCGGCGCGGTCGATGGCGCGCAGGCCGCGGACCATCGAGTAGTACTCGATATTCTCGTACACGGTGCTCTTCTTGCGGATGCCCGCGGTGTCGACCATGCGGTAGTGCTTGCCGTTGCGCTCCACGACGGTGTCGATGGCGTCGCGCGTCGTGCCGGCAATGTTGGACACGATAGAGCGGTCGGCGCCTAGGATGCGGTTGAACAGCGAGGACTTGCCGGCGTTGGGGCGGCCGATGATGGCCACGTTCAGCGCATCGGGGAACTCGTCGGCGACCTCGTCCTCTTCCTCCGGAAGCAGGGCCACGATATCGTCGAGCAGGTCGCCCGTGCCATGACCATGCAGGGCCGAGAGCGGCGTGGGCTCACCGATGCCGAGCGAATAGAACTCCCAGATGCTGTCGTTCTCGCGATCGGGGTTGTCGAGCTTGTTCACCAGCAGAAAGACCGGCTTGTCGCAGCGCTTGAGCATGCGAGCGACCGACTCGTCCTCCTCGGTGACGCCGGTGCGGCCATCGACCACAAACAGGATGACGGCGGCTTCCTCGGCGGCGGCGAGCGCCTGGTCGCGGATGGACGTGGCAAAGACGTCGTCGCTCTTGAGCGGCTCGATACCGCCCGTGTCGACGATGGTGAACTCGCGGCCGTTCCAATCGGCCGTGTGATATGAGCGATCGCGCGTGACGCCGCGAGACTCGTGGACGATGGCGTCCGAGGTCTGGGCCAGGCGGTTAACGAGCGTGGACTTGCCCACGTTGGGGCGTCCGACGACGGCGACGATAGGTTTCATCTGCTCTCCTTTAATGGGTAGGGTCAGCGGAATTAGTAGAGTCGGCAGGCACAATGCCAAGGATGTGCTCCAGGGTATCGAGCAGCTCATGCGGCATGGTCGACACCACATGAACCTCGGCGCCGCGACTGGTAAGGCTTGCGAGTAAATCGTCACGATGATACTCGTCAAGCGTCATGCCGTCAGCGTTGAACATGAGCTTAGGCACAAAGAGCATAACCCCCGACAGATCTTGGGGCAGCTGCTCCAAGATGTCACACGCGACGATGAGGCCGGTCACGTCCACGTTGCCGCCAAAGTAGCGGTTCTTGATGGCCGTGACAGTGCCGGCGAGTCCCTGGGGCGACTCCACAAAGCGGGCCACCGTGTCGCGTGCGCTGGCGCCCGAGAGGCACAGCAGGTGCTGGCTGCGGGCGGCGATGGCCTCGCGGACGCGGGCCAGACGCTCGGTATCGGCGGCAAGCACGTCGTCGGTCTCGTCTAGATACGAGCGGATCATGCCGATGCCGTCGTAGTACTGCGGGTAACCGTCGTAAAAGTCCGCCTCGGGCGGCTCGATGCCGGCGTCCAGATAGAACTCGTCGCTCATCTGGAAGGTATGGCGACCAAAACGCTCGTACGCGCGGTCCTGGAAGGGTCGGATCATGGCGATGGTCTCGCGCGCCAGTTCGGGCTTGTCGCTGTATGACCAGCTAAAGCGGTTTTGGTGCTTGGTAAAACCGAGCGGCACAATGCCCAGGCTGGTGATTTGCTCGTGCTCCTCGCAAAAGCGCAGGGTCTTTTCCAGCTCCTCGCCGTCGTTCATGCCGGGGCACAACACAATCTGCGCGTGAATCTCGATGCCGGCGGCCATGATGGCCTCGAGTACGTCCATGCCGCGCTGGGCGTTGCGGCCCATCATGCGGCGGCGGACATCGGGGCTCACGGCGTGGACCGACACGTTCATGGGGCTCATGTTGCGTTGGATGACGTTTTGAACATCTTCGTCGGAGAGGTTCGTGAGCGTGACAAAGTTGCCCTGCAAAAAGCTCAGGCGGTAGTCGTCATCGCGAATATAGAGCGTGGAGCGGCCGCCCTTGGGCAGCATGGTCATAAAGCAGAACACGCAGGCGTTAACGCAGGTACGCATGCCATCAAAGATGGGGCCATCGAACTCCAGGCCCCAGTCCTCGCCGGGAAAGCGGTCGAGCTCGACGGGGGTGACGGTGCCGTCGCGTGGATCGAATACCTCCAGCTCGACGGTGTCGTCGTCGGCTTCCCAGAGCCACACGATCATGTCGGTGAGCTGCTCGCCGTTGACCGTGAGCACGCGCATGCCCGGCTCGATACCCACATCCCATGCGGGCGACTCGGGACGCACGTTCTTAACGAGCGCGCCTTCACCCGGCTCGGGGTCGCGGCTGCGCCCGTAATCGGCCACCTCGGCGGCGTATGCGGGTACGGTCTGGTCCATGATTAGCGGCAAAGCTCCTTGATGCGCGCGACGGCGCGTTCGATGTGTTCTTGCGGGGTGGAGGCTCCGGCGGTGATGCCGATGTGGCGCGCGTTGGCAAACCATGCGGCCTCAAGCTCGGAAGCTTCCTCGATGTGGTGCGTGTGCTCGCAGGCATCGGCACAAATCTGCGCCAGGCGGCGCGTGTTACCGGAGTTTTTGCCGCCCACGACGACCATGCAGTCGCAGCGGTTGGCAAGTGCGGCGGCCGCCTGCTGGCGCTCGCTCGTGGCGGCGCAGATCGTGTTGATCACACGCAGTTCCTGCACGCGTGGGGTGATGGAGGCCACAACCTCGGCCAGGTTCTGCGCGGTCTGGGTGGTCTGCACAACCAGTCCCACCTTGCCCTTGAGCGACAGCTCGTCGGCGTCAGCGGCACAGCTCACGACCTGTGCGTCATCACCAGCATGGCCAAGAATGCCCTCGACCTCGGGGTGACCCGGCTCGCCCACGACAATCACGCGGTAGCCCTCGCGCACCAGGCGCTCGGCCGCCACATGGACCTTCTTCACGTAGGGGCAGGTGGCGTCGACCACGTCGAGGCCGCGCTCACGTGCGGCCTCGATCACCTGCGGCACCACACCGTGGGCGCGAATGATCACGGTGCCCGAAGCAGCGTCGTCCAAGGTGTCTGCCAGACCAACGCCTGCCTCGGCGAGCGCGCGCACCACGATGGGGTTATGAATGAGCGGGCCCAGGGTGTGGACCTGAGCGCTCTCCCCTGCCTGCGGCGCGGCGGCCAGCGCCATGTCGAGCGCGCGCTGCACGCCGTAGCAGGTGCCGGCATGCGCGGCAATCTCGATGGTGGGGACGACCTCCCTTGCGGCGGCCGCGGCGGTATTCATGACGTTCTCACCCATGGCTAGAACCTGCCCGGGTGCTCGGCGCACAGGTCGTCGCGCATGGCGTAGACGCGGCTCATGGCCTCGGACTCAAACCAGGCTAGGCGCTCCTTGCGCTTGAGCTCGGCCGGAGCGTCGGAAAGTGAGATGGCCTTGCCGGCGCGGATCCAGCACTTCTTGGGGCGCATGATCTTTTTGCCTTTGGGCGTGATGTCGGACCAGCCGCAGATGGCGAGCGGGTTGACGGGTGCCTTACCCATCTGGGCTATGAGCGCAAAGCCGCCATGGACCTCGGGCTTGATCTCGCGCGAGCGGATGCGCGTGCCCTCGGGGAAGATCAAGACATCCTCGCCGCGTTGCAACGCATGCTGAGCGGCACGCAGGCACTTCATGTCGGCGGTGCCGCGCTCGACGGGAATACCGCCCACGCGGCTAAAGGCCCAGCGCACGATCTTGCTTTTGGCGAACTCGGATTTAAAGATGGGGCGCACACGGCGGCCGCCAAAGAACAGCGCCGTCTCCACGGCCAAGAGTTCGGCCATCGAGGTGTGGTTGCAGATGACCACGCTGCCGCGGCCTTCCTGGCGCTCAAACAGCAGGTCGACGTCTTCGACCTTCCAGCGCCACATGAGCTTGGAGAAGACCCACAGAATAGCCATGACCACCACGACGACGGCGCGGATGAGCGCCGGGAACTCGGCGTAGGGGGCGTTGTAGTAATCCTCGGGCGTCTGCTTAAACAGGCGCATGGGCTACCTCCTTTGGTTGATGAGGTCCTCGATTATCGAGACGACCTCGTCGATGGTGTGGGCGGTGGAGTCGACGTGCACGGCGTCCTCGGCGGGCACGAGCGGTGCGACCTCGCGGCTGCTGTCGAGTTTGTCGCGCTGCTTGAGGGCGTCGAGGGTTTCGTCGACCTCGGTCTCGAGCTGCTCCGTGCTGAGCGGCTGAGCGTCGCTTTGGTGGCGTTGCAGCACGCGACGACGGGCGCGCTCGCGCGGGTCGGCGGTCAGGAAGACCTTGACCTGTGCGTTGGGGAACACGACGGTGCCGATGTCGCGACCCTCGGCCACGATATCGCGGTCCTCGGCGGCGCGTCGCTGATGGATGAGCATGGCGGCGCGTACGCCCGGGTAGGCCGAGACCTTGGACACGTTGGCGTCTACCTGCGGGGTGCGGATGGCAGCCGATGCGTCCGCACCGTCGATGGTCAGGCGCGTGTCCTCGCCGGTGCCGTTGGTAAAGCGGATCTCGATCTGCTCAGCGAGGGCGTCGATGGCCGCCTCGTCGTCCAGGTCGATGCCGCGGTCGAGCGCGGCGAAGGTGACGGCGCGATACATGGCGCCCGTGTCGAGCTTGTTAAAGCCCAGCTGGCGGGCGATCTCCTTGGCGATGGTAGACTTGCCGGAACCGGCGGGGCCGTCGATGGCGACGATCATGCAATGCTTCCTTTCGGTGGTTGACGTGCTGGTATGATGCGCGAGCGCTGGGGCTTGGCGGACTGACTAGCCCGTGTAGCGCTCGCGGTAGGTGTTGCGCTTGGGCGCGGAGCCGTGGCTGCCGTGGTGGCGCGTGTGGGCCGCGGTGTTGGTCGCGGGCGCGGCGGCGCGCTCGGAAGCGGCCTGCTTGGGCGGGATGCCGCCGGCCTTAAGGATCTGCACCTCGCGGTCGGTGAGCTCGCGCCACGAGCCCTTGGCCACGTCCTTGAGCTCCAGGCCGGCAAAGTTACAGCGGTGCAGACGGATCACCGGATGGTGGATCTTGCTCAGCATGCGCTTGACCTGGTTTTTGCGGCCCTCACGGATGATGACCTCCACGGCGGTGGTGCCGGGCTTCACGCCCTGGGGAGCCACGGCCTCGGCCTCACGAGCGGTGATGACGCGGCAGATCGCCGGCTGGCACAGACCGTCGTCGAGCTCGATGCCGCGACGCAGCGGCGTAAGATCGTGGTCGGACAGCTGCCCGTCCACGAGCGCCTGGTAGGTCTTGTAGACGTGCTTGCTAGGGTGCAGCAGATCCTGCGACAGGTCGCCGTCGGTGGTAAAGAGCAAAAGGCCCGTGGTGTCGCGGTCCAGGCGACCCACCGGGAAGAGCCCCGGAAAGCGGTCGCGCGGGACCAGGTCGGCCACGCAGGGTCGCTCCTGCGGATCGCTCATGGTGGTGAGGTAGCCGGTCGGCTTGTAGAGCATCAGGTACACGGCGCCCTGGTTGAGCTTGACGGGCATGCCGTCGACCTCGATATGGTCGCGGTCGACGTCGACCTTGGTACCTAGTTCGGTCGCGACCTGGCCGTTGACGGTCACGCGGCCGGCGGTCATCAGGTCCTCCGAGCCGCGGCGGCTCGCCACGCCCGCACGCGCCAAAAAGCGCTGCAGGCGCATGGTGTGCGGATAGACGGGCTGGGTGTCGGACTCGTGCGTATCCGCGTTGGGCACCGCAGCGCCGGCGCGCGTCTCCCCTACTTCGTTAGTCCTCGTCATGTAAATCCTCCGAGGTCTCGTCGACGACCAGGTTTTCCAAGTCCTCGACTGCCTCAACATCTTCAACATCGGTATCGAGCAGATCGCGCTCTTCGTCCAGGTCCTCGGCCTGCTCCTCGAGCGTGGACTGAATGCTTCGGCCGCTCAGGCGCTCGCGGATAAACTGACGCGACTGCTCGTCGGGGGCAAACTGCTCCAGGTCGGGCAGGTCGCGGGTGGAGCGCAGGCCGAACTTCTCCAAAAAGGCGTTGGTCGTGCCGTAAATGATGGCCTGACCGCGCTGGGGGTCGCGTCCGAGCTCGCGCACCAGACCTTTGTCCACGAGCGACGCGATGACGCCGTCGGAATTGACGCCGCGGATGCCCTTGACCACCTCGCGCGTCACGGGCTGGTGGTATGCGATGACGGCAAGTGTTTCGAGCGCGGCCTGCGACAGCTTTTGCGTGTCCCAGCTCAACACATAGGCCTCGACCACGTCGTGGTAGGCGGGGTGCGTAAACAGGCGCCAGCCGCCGGCGACCTCACGCAGCTGAAAGCCACGGTTGGCCTCCTCGTACTCAACCTTGAGCTCGGCGAGCAGCGATGCGCACTCGCCGGGGGCGATATCCAGTGCGCCGGCGAGCGCGGGCGCACTCACCGGGTCGCTCGACACCAGCAGCAGCGCCTCGAGGGCGCCTTTGAGGCTGTTTGCCTCCAGCGTTGAAAGGGTTGACATGGTTGCTGCTCCTATTCGGTGAGCTCGGGGCCCTCGCCGGGCACGTATGCCTCGGCGCCCTCGACTCGGTTGATGCAGATGGTTCCGAAGATCTCGTCCTGGCTCAGCGTGAGCGAACCGCGCTTTGCGAGCTCTAACATGGCCAGGAAGGTGACGACGAGTTGCTCGGTGGTGGCGTCGCCGTCCAACAGCTCGCGGAAGGTGCAGGTTTGGTGCGCCATGGTAAAGCGGTCGACTGAGGCCACGGTCAGGTCGAGCGGTACGCGATGCGGCGCCACATGCTCGGCCTCCAGCAGGAAAGTCTGGCGCTTGCCGTCCAGGTCGGCACAGATAACGGCCAGGCCGCGCAGGGCGATGCCAGCCAGATAGTCGGGCATGAGCCCTAGGAACTCAGGGTCGGGGCCGGCCACACGCGGATGCATACGGCTTTCGGCCTGCATGCGGGCACCGAGGGCCGCAGCCGCGCCTTTAAACTGCTTGTAGGCAATCAGGCGCTGGATCAGGACCTCGCGCAAGGCGTCGCCGTCGAGCGCGCTGAGTTCCTCGAGGTCTTCGTCGAACTCGTCATCGTCGTCATCGACTTTGCGCGGGGCCTCCTGCGGCACCAGAGAGGCGGCCTTGATGTCCAGAAGGGTTGCCGCGACCAGCAGAAAGTCGCTCGCCACGTCCAGGTCCAGCGCCTCGATGCGCTCCACCTCGGCAAGGTACTGCTCGGCCACCTCGCTGATGGAGATGGCGCCGATATCTACTTTTTGGCGGGTTACCAGCTGCAGCAACAGGTCGAACGGCCCGCTGTAGACCTGAGTCGACACGCGATACGACATCTTCGACCTCCTTTGACGGCGCCTTCGCGGCGCGGTTTGGGTGCATGTTGCGACCGTTTTGCGCGGTCGACCTGTAAGTTTACCTTAGACGCCGGCGATTGCGAAGTTGAGCAGCCACTCGGCCAGCGGATACACGGTAACGTCGAAATAGCGGCCGATCACATCAATGCCAGTCCACATGGGCAGCAGATACAGCACGATGATGAGGATGGGCATGGCGTATTGCTGCAGGTGGTAGTAGTTGTTGAGCGCCTTGCCTTTGAGGAGCGGCACGATGATCGACGAGCCATCGAGCGGCGGGATCGGGATGAGGTTGAAGAATGCGAGTGACAGGTTAACCACGATAAACGTGGCGCCGAAGTTCATGATCTGTGACGCCAGGGCAAAGGAGATGCCGGTGTAGAGGTTGCCGTACGCCACGTGCATGAGTGCCGCGGCAAGGCACGCGAGTGCGATGTTCGACGCGGGGCCGGCCGCGCTCACCAGGACCTCGTCGCGCTTGGGGTGCTTGAGGTTGTTGAGGTAGACGGGCACGGGTTTGGCGAAGGCGAACACCGGGCCGCCGGCCGCGAGCATGAGCAGCGGCAGGATGATGGTGCCAAACGGGTCGATATGGTTAAGCGGGTTGAGTGACACGCGGCCGCGCGAACGGGCCGTCTTGTCGCCGAGCGCCCAGGCCGCGGCGGCGTGTGCGCTCTCGTGGATCACGATGCCCACGATGACGGCGACGGCGCTGGCGAGCAGGTTCATGAGGTAGCTGCTGGACATAGCGCTCCCCTAGCGGACGCGGCGCGAGGCGCGCGTGAGCAGGTAGTCGATCACAAACAGGATCACGGCGACGATGGCGTAATCCAGGCGGAACACGCCGCCAAAGGGCGACGTGATGACGCCATAGCCGGCGATGGCGCTCGGCAGTGCGCGCGAAAGCTCAACGACAAAGCCTGCGATCTGCAGCTTGGCGGTGAGGCCGCTAAAACACAGCAGCACGGTCATCGCGCTCATAAAGATGCCGCAGATGCGACAGGCGACGGCGATGATGCTCATCGCCACGGCAGCGGCCTTACGAGAGTTCACGCGCGGTCTCCTCTTCGATCTGGGTGGAAAGCTCCAGCCATTCGTCCTCGAGCTTGGGTAGCTCTTGCTTAAGGCCGTTATATTCCCCCAGCGCGGCGTTGAACTTGTCTTGATCGGCATAAAGCTCTTCGCTTGCCATCAATTCCATAAGCTCGTCATAGCGGGCGCGCTTTTTGTCGAGCTCCGTCTCGATCTTCTTGAGCTGGTTACGCACGCCCTTGAGCTTTTTGTTGAGCGCAGCGCGGGCTTGGGCCTCGGCGCGCTTTTGCTCCTTGGTCTTTTTGCCCTCGGCAGGCTTGGGGGCGGCGACGGGGGTGTCGGCCTGGGCGGCGCTGGCCTTGGCGGACTTGGTCGTGGCCGGCGCGCTCTCCGTGGACGCCTCGGCGGCGGCGCGGGCTGCGAGGTCCTCGCGCTTGTAGAGGTAGTAGTCGTAGTCGCCGTCGTAGACCGTGACTTGTCCGTCGCGGATGTCGATGACGCGGTTGGCCACGGCGCGCACCAGGTGTTCGTCGTGGCTGATCAGCACGATGGTGCCGGGGAAGTTTTGCAGGGCGTTCTCGAGCATGTCCACCGAGTCGATGTCTAGGTGGTTGGTGGGCTCGTCCAGGCACAGGAGCGCCTCGGGGGCCACGAGCATCTTGGCCAGGGCCAGACGCGCTTTTTCGCCGCCGGAGAGGACGCGAACCTGCTTCTCGATGGAATCGTTGTCGCTAAACAGGAAGGCGCCCAGTAGGCTGCGCTGCTGCGGCACGGTCCACTTGGGCGTGACGGTGTCGATCTCTTGCAGGACGGTGTTGGACTCGGTCATGCCCTCGAGCGCGTGCTGGGCGTAATAGGCCACGCCCACGTTGGTGCCCAGGTCGCGGGTGCCGGTGGTGGGCGGCTCCAGTCCGGCGATGATCTTCATGAGCGTGGACTTGCCGGCGCCGTTGGGGCCGACGAGTGCCACGTGCTCGCCGCGGTAGAGCTTGAGCTCGATGTCGCTGTAGATGTGCTTGTTGCCGTAGGACTTGGCCACGCCCTCGAGCCCCACGACCATGTCGCCGGAGCGCGGCGGGTCGGGGAACTTAAAGTCGATGTGCTTGTGGCCCTCGGGTAGGATGACAAGCTCCTTTTTGATCTGCTCGATCTTGCGGATGCGCTCCTGAGCCTGGGCAGCCTTGGTGGGCTTGTAGCGGAACTTGTCAACGAAGACCTGCATATGGGCGATGTCGCGCTCCTGGGCGGCGCGCTTGGCGCGCATCTGCTCCAGGTTGTCCTCGCGCTGCTTGAGGTAGCTACTGTAGTTGCCGGTGTAGGTGGTCACGCGGCGGTTTTCGAGAGCGGCGACATGGTCGACGCAGGCGTCCATGAAAGCGCGGTCGTGGCTGACGATGAGCACGGCGCCATCGTAGTTGGCGATAAAGCCGCGCAGCCACTGGACGCTTTCGAGGTCCAAGTGGTTGGTGGGCTCGTCCAGAAGCAGCAGGTCGGGGTGACGCAGGAAGAGCTTGGCCAGCGCGATGCGCATCTGCCAGCCGCCCGAGAACTCGGAGCACGGGCGCTCAAAGTCGGTGACCTTAAAGCCAAGGCCGGACAGGATCTTGCGGGCGTTGCTCTCGAGCTCGTAGCCGCCCAGGTGCTCAAAGCGGTCCTGGACCTGGCCGTACTCGTTAAGGAGCGCGTCAACGTCCTTGCCCTGTTCGGAGAGCTCAGTGATCTGGGCCTGCAGCTCGTTGGCGCGCTCGCCCATGCGGCGGATTTCCTTGGCGGCGGCCATGACCTCAGCGAGGATGGTGGTGTCCTTTTGTTCCAGATTAGTTTCCTGCTCTAGGTAGCCCACCTGGCAGTCCTTTGCGTACTGGACCTGGCCGGAGTCGGGACTGTCGATGCCCATGATGATTTTGAGCATGGTGGTTTTGCCGGCGCCGTTGGGGCCCACGAGCGCGAAGCGCTCGCCGGGGTTGATCTGGAAGGACGCGCCGCTAAAGAGGACGCGTGCGCCGAAGCTTTTTTCGATCTTGTCGACCAGGAGGATCATGGTGCCGCCTTTGACCTTGTGTGCCAATATGAAAAAAGGCCCCAACTTGCGTTGGAGCCTCATTCAATGCTCGGGTGGAGACGAGGGGGATCGAACCCCTGACCTCTTGACTGCCAGTCAAGCGCTCTCCCAGCTGAGCTACGCCCCCGTGCGAAGAAGTACTATACGGGAACTCGGACCACGATGCAAGGACAATTTTGGAAAAACTTTCCGGGGGCGCGGGCGCCGGAGTCCCGCGGGGCCGCGACGGCGGAGACCGGCGCCCGCGGGGCCGATGCGGGCGGGCGGCGCTGCCGCCGCCCGCCTATCAGGCTCCACTCCGGTCGCCCCCGGGATCCCCGCCACGAAACCGGCCCATCTACTACGTTTGGGCGACATCTCCCGACCATGGCGTCTCGGGCAGAAATAAAACCGCAGGTAGACGGCCTGCGGTTTTCGCGAAATACGGGGTATGGTCGAGGGGTCGGGGTTAAACGTAGTAGATGGGCCGGTTTCGTGGCGGCGGCATCGCAGGCAGCCGACCGAGGGCGTCCGGAAGTGAGCAAGCAGGCTATTTGCAAGTGAAAACTAATGCCATGAAAAAGAAAACAGCCCAGACATATTGCCTGACCTGTTGAAAAACCTGGTGGGCCCTCCGGGATTCGAACCCAGAACCCAGGGATTATGAGTCCCCTGCGCTAACCGTTGCGCCAAGAGCCCTTATAAAGTGGCGCTTGCAGTTGGGGTGGCAGAACAGCCTCCAACGCTTTGAACCACGATGTGAAATACTACCATGCGCGCGGCACCCGTTCAACGCACGATCTTGTCGACCAGGAGGATCATGCTGCCGCCTTTGACCTTGTGTGCCTATATGAAAAAAGGCCCCAACTTGCGTTGGAGCCTCATTCAATGCTCGGGTGGAGACGAGGGGGATCGAACCCCTGACCTCTTGACTGCCAGTCAAGCGCTCTCCCAGCTGAGCTACGCCCCCGTGCGAAGAAGTACTATACGGGAACTCGGACCACGATGCAAGGACAATTTTGGAAAATTTCGCAGTCGCGGCGCGTTCCGCCATCCGCCCAACGGCCGTCTTGCCGGCGCCAGGCCCATTACCGGGGCCGACCGCGCCCCCGCCGACCCGGCGATTCCAAAACCATGCCGGTTTACGGGGCCAGGCCGGGAACCCCCGAGCATGCCGTAATCGGTAAAATCAAAATCGCAGGTAGGCGACTTGCGCATTCCGTGAAATGCAGGGTATGGACGGCCGGTCCGGGTCCAGCCCCGTAATCCGGCACAGTTTTGAAATGACATTAATTCACTAACAGGCAAACTAGGTAGTTCTAGCGCCTTGTCGCCGGCTAAATTCCGATTTCCAACCAGTTGCACAAAACATTTGCTCGCAGTCTCGTCTCGGCGCACTTCATTGCCTCAGTTTTGACTTTATAGCGAATCCCTAAACGGTCGCAGACACTTCTGACTATGGTGTCTAGCTGCTTTGAATCGTTGAGCATATCGTGAGTCACCAGGAATACATCGAATCCCATGCTCTGCAACGCAGTCATGCGTTCCGCATCGTGGTCAAGTATTGCACCTGAACCATGAATGACTTCACCTTGGATTTCGATAATTGCCCCTTTCATAAGAATCGGATTTACGATCACGATATCGCCGTAGCAGACCTTTTGACCTGCGATGCTTTGCGCCGATATGGAAAGAGGAGTTAAGTCGTTGGCATAAACGTTCGTGAAGCCAGCGCCGCCAAGACGCCGCGGACGGTTTAGAAGCAAGATTCCTGCAACCTCGAGCGGAGACGCAGCAATGCCGATAACCTGCTGAGCGGCATCATAAAACTGCTTTCCCCACATTTGACTTTTGACCTTGTCGGCGAAACGATGCAGGTCGCTCAGCTCGATGAGCGGCTTTCTCATCCAGAGAGAAGTACCTTTGAGTTTCGTAACCTCTCTTCCATCTTCACGCTTGCTCGTTTGGCTATCATTATCTGGGTCCTTAACGGTTGCGCGGGCATAAACTCGTTTCCAAGGAACCTCGTCTTCGCCTTCTCCAAGTTCGAACAGATCCTGCGTGCTGGAATTGCGATTCTCCTCTACCGCCATTTTTAACTGCATTTCGGCAGCGGGAGCCGGCTCGAAAACAGAAAACCAACCGCAAAGTTCGTACATAGCCAGTACGAGATCTATTTGGGATACAAAGCGTGTCATAGTAAATAACGTGTTAAGCGGATTGGTGACACAAAAGCCTAAATTAGTGTCGATTGTTGTGCCGGCATCCGATGCCCCTTCCCAGCGAATAGTAGAGCGCAATCCCGAGTGGTGATTACAACAACCTGGCGAAGTAACAGCGATAATTGGGGTCTTGAGGACTTCGGTTACAAAAGGGGCTTGGGATAGAGCTCGCCAGCCGTCTTCGGAGTTGGGCAGGCGCGGGTAGAGATTGCGCACCTGCGGTGGGCAGCGCCAATAGCGGAATGCAGTGTTTGCGCAGACGATATCGTCCATTTGCGCCTCCCCTGGTATCGGCCGTAGGCCGTGCGGATTGCGGGCAAGGTCGATTATCTACTGGCGCATCATGCGGGTAAGTACGGGTAGCTGACCAAACACTGACCAAAAGCTTGACGCAATCTATTGAAAATCCGCCATAGACATGAACGTGCTGGTACGAGCTGTGAGCCAGTGGTCTCTGTCTCCACAATTGCGCATAGATTGCGCAGAGAATTCAATGAATGAACGCAGATGCACTTTTCAAAACGTGCGATGACGACAACTAAAGTGAACTGCATAACATACAACGCTTTAGGTAAATTCGGTTCGATTTGGCATCATATGAAAAAAGGCCAGAGGCTTAACACCTCTGACCTACGCTTTTGATGGTGGGCGATACAAGATTCGAACTTGTGACCCCATCCGTGTGAAGGATATGCTCTACCCCTGAGCCAATCGCCCGTCGCCTTTCGGCAAAAGAGATACTAACATAGCCGCGCGTGGTTTACCAAGAACTTTTTGCCCTCGATTTTAAATTCGTGGGTGCTAGCCAAGCCAAAACAATCAAAGCAATCTGAAAAACCGCAGCTAAACCACCCTTTATCGTTTAATCCACGAGGTCTCGGGACGGCAGATAAGTCGCGCGTTGTTGTAGGCCATGTCGAGCGTGAGGCAGGTGCGTGCGGCGTAGAAACCGTCCTCGCGCTGGATGGTCAGCGCCAGCTCGGGCTTGTCGCCGGTTAGGCACAGCGGCAAGAGCAGCTGGATCCGGCCGCCGTAGAACTGCGGCACGGCGAGTGTGTAGTTGGCGGCGGCGCGGCGGGCGGCCTCGACGACGGCACCCTCAAAGGCGCGGCGCAGCAGCAGCGAGTTACCCTCCCCCATCAGGCTGGCAGGAATGCGCGTCAGGTTCTCCTCGTCGCCCAGAATGTGATCGATGTTGGAGCGGATGGGAAGGCGGTGGTCAAAGACCAGCTCGGAAGGGTCCTCGGCAAAGCGTACGCGGCACGGCAGGTACTCAAACGAGACTAGCATGGGGTCGCTTTCCTTAAAGGAGCCCTTCAAAAACCAGTGCTGGTGCGCGTCGGGCTTGGTGTTGGGCTCAAACAGGCCGTAGGTGGTTTCGTAGCGGCGCGTGTGCAGGCCGGTGTTGAATAGGCAGCGGACGTCGTCGAACACCAGCGGCAAGTTGGACGGGGCGGTCTGGTCCACGTCGCGCTCGGTCAGGAACACCGCGCGGCTAAACGAAAACGACAGGTAGTTTTTGAGGATGCGGTTGCCGGGGCCCCAGTCCTCGGGGTCGGCGAGGTCGACCAGGCGGTCGTAGCAGGGCTCGGGGCAAAACGCGAAGTCGTACACATTGCTGCACAGGGTGCTGGGGATCTCCGTGTGGTGTCCAATCCATTTCATAACTGGAGTGCGGATCCTTAGATTCTATACGCGCGACAGGTCGCCGGCTCGCCACAAAGCAATTGCGACCTTGCTTTTTGACGAGCTTGTCGCGGGAGTGGCTTTCGAAAACGAGGTCGCGGATCCAAGCGAAGTGCGGAGTAAAACCAAGGCCCGTCGACCAGACCCCGGTTTTACGCTTTTGCGACATGCGTTTTTTAAATAGAGGATGTGTTGGGGCTGCTATGGCTGCCATGTAATTTAAAAACAAAAGACCGCTCAACAGATAGGGGTGCCCCGGCATTGGCCGGGGCACCCCGTCTCGGAAGCCATATTGCTTACCTTTAGATCACTTGACTATTTACGAAAAGCAAGGAAAACCGCCGCTGCGATGCATATGATGCCTATCACGAGCGGAAGCCACGCCTTATCTTCTTTATCCTTAACAAGAAAAGCCTCAATTGCGGACGCAAGGACCAGGAATCCGCCGATAATCAGCAGATCAAGCGCAACGAAACGGACGGTCGTTATATCGGAAGAAACCCCTCCGGCATTAACGTTCACAAGCGTGAAGATCGCGGCAAAAATGGCGAAGAGAGCCAGAACGTTGCCATAGATACGAGACTCGATGTTGGCGACTTCGTTCTTTTTATCCTCGACCTTTTTGAGCTCTCCGGCATAGACGTCGGAATAGTCGGCAAGCCCATTAAAATTGAGCTCATCGGAAAAGGCTCCATGGTAAGGATGAGCAACCGTGCCTTCGACGCGCTGGAATGCGACTTGCGCGATACCCTTAGATTTATCAAGGGCAATCGTGTTGCCGCTTACGTTTGTAACACGGTAGAACAGCCGTGTTCCATGACCGGGGAAATATAGCGGCGCATCCAAAGAAAGCCCCTGGCGAATGCGCGAATTGCGTAAAAGAACGCTAGCGGTCAAATCGTTGGGCAGCGCGATACATTCAACGCAAGAGACAAAAGTCGAGTCTCCAGGGCCAAGTTCGACCTCGGATTGCTTGCTTTCGTTAACGTAGAACCCGTCAGTGCGCAAGTCATACGTAACCTGTCCGATGTTCGAAGCATCGGCATTGAGCAGCACCTTGCTGTCGATGAGCTCCTGAATCTTAGTATCGCTCAAGTACATATGAATCACTTCCTTAGGACAACGAGTATAGCACTGAGGTATTGCGCTGGCGGCTGTCCCCAAAGGGGACATAGGGGAAGAAGTTTGAACACATATTTAAGGCTCGGACACGTGGTTGCGATTCCTATTCCTCGTCCGGAAGTAGAAACCTGGTATACATCTGAAAGACGGCAAGAAGAAATAGGTCTTCCATGGTCTCGATTCTCTCGCCATCGAAACCGCCGGGGCACCCGTAGTCCTTATCGTTGGCCTCGTCACCAGAGCCGTAGGTCGCCGCGTAGAATGCAACGGTTAACGCGAATCGGCAGGCCTCAATCTCGGAGCTCGATTCGAATTGATATTCATTTTTCAGATAGGAAATGGGGGCGAAGGAAGCGACCCTGGATTCGAAGGCCTCGGAAAGGACCTTACGGATAAGGTAATCGTACCCCGGGGAACAGCTATCAGGGGGCAGAAAGGAAGAGTCCAGGCACTCAGAAAGAAGGTCAACCCGAGGTTCTGGCAGCCTCTCCCCCGCATACCTTTCGAGGCTGCGAAGCACGTATTTCCCATCATCATAAAGAACGGGTTCGTCTTCTGGGAAGCGGTCACGGAGGGCGGCTTCGACTGCGGTGATGCAACGGACGAACAGGTCATCCTCTCCCCTGACCCGCAAGTCAAGATTGCAGTATTTAAGAATTAGATTCTGTACCTCCGGCACGAGACAACAAAAGTTCCGGTACATCTCACGTGAATAATAAAAAAGGTCATTGTGCATGGCGGCGACAGCGCAAAGCGGAATTAATCCTCTGTCTGAGTAATACTTCGAGATAAACTCGATTGCCTGCGCCTTATTCCCTTCGGCGTGTCTGCGTTCGTCTCTTTCGTCCTGGCGACGCTCGAATTCCTCCATGCGCTTGCTCTGGCAACACTGTTTCTTGCCAATGATGGCTGTCACAATTAAAGAGATAAACGCGCATATTAATTCAGCCAATTCGTTCCACTTCACAAGAAACCCCCACAATACTTAATGGTGTTGCAATTCTATATACCAAGCAATTCTACGCATGGGACGTAGGCCTCGACCGCAACAGCCGGATATACGCAAAAGAGGGGTTAGACCATACTGCTTGCACTATAAATGAATTCAGCGGATCTAAATCCGCCTTGCGCTCGACCCTGATTGTTGCATTGCGGTGCTCTGTGTACTGCCGATATTGCGCTTGGGCACCGGAGCCGACATAAGTCCCGGTGCCCTTTTTGCTGTTTGTGATCTGCACCACCTTATTGTTGAATTCTTTTCTCCCGTATATCAACCCGGGTCTCGTTGCCGCGATTCAGCCCATGGACGCGTCCGTATGGCCTCTGCCTTCGATAATTGGGCGCCTATAAGCAAACAAGCAAATAGCAATGCCTTGTGGATGTCCCTTTCTTCCAAATGGCAGCTATCTCAACAACGACATGCGGCAGCTAGAAGCATTGTACCAAGCAGGAAAAGCGTCACGGAAGCTGCGACCCAGTTGTTGTCGCCGGTCTTGGGGAGTAACGCAGTTGTCGCGGTGGCGGTTGCGGTCTTGGGCTTATAGGACGTGGACACCGTGGTCTTGGTTACTGTCGTTGCTGTCTTGGTTGTCGTGGCCGCGGGTTTCATCGTGGGATTTGCCGTGGGTCCTGTGGTGGGCCCTCCGGCAGCGGGGTTAGCATCGGTGGGAGACCTGTCCACGCTGCCACCTGGCACGTCGCGCCCGTCGGTCTCCCCCGCGGGAGGCGTGGCGACATCGGGCACAACCACCACATGCGGTGCCATCGCACCGGAGGCATCCAACACGCCGCCAGCACCAAAAGCCCCACCAACAGGCGTCACAAACCGCGCGGACACAAGCGACCCGCCCGTGCATGCAACGCCGCCGTCGGTACCGGCCGCATCGAGCCGCGAGGCGTCGACGGAAAGCCGGCAGCCAACCGCACCGTCGCCAAGGCCCGCATCTTGCAGATACACGCCGTAGGCGCGCACGCCCGCTCCGGACCCGGCGCCCGCGGCAACGACGCGTCCGCCGCCGCGCACGGCCATGTCGCCTGCGATCACGCCGGCGACCGCCTCGTCCGTTATATCGGCCCCGCCTGCCCGGGCGTCGACGGTGCAACCGTCCACCACGAGCGCCTGCGAGACGTGGATCCCGCACTGCGAGCCCGTCGCCGTCAGGGTCCCGGTGCCGCGAAGCGTCAGGTTGCCCCACACCTCCATGCCGCACAGCGTGATGTCCGCATCCGGCGTATGCGACTCCGTCACGGAGTTTTGCCCGGCAAGCGCCAGCACCAGGTTGCCGTCGGCGCCGATGGCCTCGCCCGCGTAGCCGTTAAGCTCCAGGTTGTCGGCATCGGTCCAGGCCCAGCCGAGGCCCGACACGCCCGGCTCGTAGTACGTCGCGCCCGCGATGATGAGGCTCTCCGCGCCCGCGGCATAAGAAGGCCCGCCCAGCAAAACGCATAGGCAGGCCATGGCAACAATCGCAATGTAATGACGGCTGATGTAGGACTCGGCAGCAAACATACCCGCCCCGATCTTCGCAGGAGCCAATAGAATGTGCACCAGAAAATGCCCTGGTAGCAGCAGTTATTAGTTTAGCGAGATCAAGGCACAAACAAAGAAAATGTCCCTGAGCAGCGCCAATAATTAGGTGTAAATCGTTTTGTCAGTCGGTGAATGGAGGAGACTCTTACGTAATCGATCGGCAGCCGACTCTCAAGTCAACAAATAAGGATAATTGGAATATCCAATGTGCAATTGAAGCTATCTTCCCGATGTTCCCATGAGGCAGGGCCCTGAACCCGTGCTCCTGATCGTCCTCGTCCGGAAGCGAGCAAGCTCTGTCTTTCTGTAGTACTCCGCAATGTTACATACCTGCGGGCCTACCCCCTCCTCTACTGACATTTCACAGGGCGTCGCGATTATATCTTACCGTGGGCCATCTAAGTTCTCGTTCGTCACAATTGCACACCTGACGTTATCGCGTAGATACCGCAAACGTCAGGTGGCAGCAGGGACGTGGTGGTCAATATTCGGTGAGCGGAAATGGTCAAAAATTATTTTTAGCAGTGGTTAAAATCGCCCGGTGCTAACAGCTAGTTTCCCTGCTCAACCGAAAAATTATTCCACAATGCTATTTATTAAGGAAACTCTTGAGAGTCTTAACGGAGCTGCGGTTAGCAAAATAGAAGACAATTGCGCAGCAGAGGGATAGTGCGCAAATCGAAGGAAGCGAGTTGAGACCAGCCGCAAGAAGCGAAACCACAACGACAATCACTCCGTAAGCCAAAATCCTCTTCCAGTCAACAGTCATCGTGCAGTATCTATGGGTTTGCTTCAAGCGAGCAACGAGAATGGCTGCATTTCCAAGGAAGTTGCCAAGTGCCGCCCCCATAAGACCTATCAAGGGAACAAGCGCAAGGGATGCAACGATATTCACGGCGGCGCCGATGACCGTAGTACTGGCAGCGCCCTTGGTGTCCTTGGCACACATATATAGTACTCCCACAAACGCAGAAAGCGCATTGAGGGCGGCGCCTAGGTATAAAAGTGCTACGTAGTTAAAGCATGAAAAGTAAGAAGGATCCATGGCAAACTGGACAAAGAGCTTGGTCACAGGCACGCCGGGGATGAGCAAAGTAGCAAGCAAAATGGCGTATTGGTTGAATACCTTCGAGAAATACTCGTCCTTCCCCTTCTTCTTGAAGAGCATAACTGCTTGCTCCTGCCAAGCGGGGGTGAAAATGTTGGAAATCATCGAGAGCGCGGAGGGAAACTTCATCGCCACGGAGAAGATGCCATTTGCGGAATAGCCCATGAAGCCGACAATTATCAGTCTCCCGAGCATAGTCATCGCCCACCAACTCAGCTGATTGGGCAACAAATAAAGCGAGTAGCGCAGCATCTCCAACGCCACTTCCCCATTAATGCCGGATGCCGCAAACGATCTGAGTTCTCTCTGCGGAACAACCAGAAATAGCGATGCTACGACTGTGGCGGACAGCATCGCGTAAAGAAGTCCGTGATATCCCACATTCAGGACGGCGACCAGGAGAAAACAGCCAAGACAGTACGCGATTGAGTAAACGATGCCAGAAATCGCGAACAACTTATTGTTATGAAGGCCACGCGTGCCGTACTGAAAACTCTGATAAAGACAGCTCAATACGACAAGGACATACATCAGACCCGCATCGGCAAAGTCGACAATAAGCCAGCAGATCCAGAATATCGCCGTGAACACCGCTGTAAGCCCAGCAAAGAGACCCAACCAAGTCGAGTAGACGCTTTTTTTATCGGCCTTAGCATCAATAACCCAACGGAACAGCGACTCTGGAATAGCAAGAACTGCAATGGGTTGCAGGAGGGCAATTATGGTATAGACCATGTCATAGATGCCCATGTCGTCCGTTGCGATATAATGAGTACAAAGCGGGATTATCAGAAGCGTGAGAATCTTAGAGCCGAATGTGCCAATAGCAAAGATGCCCGTATTCTTAATGAGAGCCATAGCATGCGATTGCTCGGAACCCTCAGTATCCTGTTTCTTCTTTTTTATTTGACTCAAGTTTCCTTTACACCAACCCAAATATTGCAGCAAGATACTTAAGGGAACCAGAAACCCCGAATTCGCTTAAAGTGTCTCGAAACGGCAATGACGAACCGGAGACTCGATCGAGGCGCCCTTGCACCGTCGGGGATGCGGAGAGGTGCGGCCCATGCGAAAGATAGGCCGAGAGTTCCCGGGGAAGCGCCTCTCGAACGTCGGTAAGGTCGCCAGTCGTTAGCCCCGTGAACTCAAGCACCTTTGAGTTGTCGAGAATGCGATCGACCATACGGTCGTAGCGAACCTGGGGAATGTAGCCATATTCCTTCAAAGCGGGACCGCAATGGTACTCATAGTCATGAAGTGTCACATCGCGCGTCTCGACCGGCAAGACGGAGCGATACAAGTTGAGCACTTCGCCCCAAGTCTGGTGCTGCGAGGTCGCCACATTGAAGTCCTCACCGGCGGCAGCGGAGTTCCCGACCAACAGTGCAATCATCCGCGCGACATCACATGCCCATGTGAGAGTGCATTGTTTCCCCATCATATCGTGAACGACGGGGACCGGAAGCCCCTTTAAAGCGCGCCAAAGCCAGAGACTGCTTTCGTATGTACATAGCTGAAATCTGCCCACACCATCACCCGAGAAGGTAATGGCGGGGCGCACGATGGTCCAGTTCTCCATCGAGCCGAATCGAAGGATGTCCTCCTCATGAGCTTTAATGATTGCGTACTCTCCGCCAGCGCGATATCTCTCATCAGGACACGACTCAAGGAGACGCGGGCTTCGCTCGTCAATAATCGGCGAATCGGCAAAGACACGGTAGGACGAGAGGAATACGTAGCGGCCAGCCGAAGCAAGCATGAGCTCGGACACTGAACGGAATACCTCGGGGTCCCATGTCATAAAGTCTACTAGGACATCGTATCCATCCTTTAACACATCAGCGAGAAATACTGGATCCTTCGCATTGCCCCGGAGATAGGTGACCGAACCCTGCGATCTACGGGCGCTTCGAGAGGTAACGAAGACGTCCCACCCACGAGAGGAAAGTTCCCCCTGGAGATAGTTCCCTATCGCACCCGTGCCCCCCAGAAGTAGCGCTTTCATCGAACAAGCCCCTTCAGCATGCGTACGCCTTTTTCACCAATGACAGACTTGATGGCAGCCTTGGCGTTTCCCGTCGTAGTCTCCTCGATACTGTAGAGGATCTTAAGTGCATCGGTGTCGTCCTCGGGTCGCACAAACGCTTCAATCAGAACGGGGCGGTCGCGCGGTTCTGGTGAAACGAGCAAGTCAACAGCGACTAGATACTCATCTTTTGTCTCAACGCCCCGATATTCGAACCCAAGGTCCTCGGCAAAGTGCTTAATAAGTTTGCGCGACTGGTGCCCGTAATGGCCCCGAGCGCTTACATAGAGGTCTGCCTCATCGCCGAGGGGGTAAGCGCGATTGATATGATTCTTGAACTCGACACCGCAGCCGTTGTTAACAATGAGGATGCGTAGGTTGTTGCCAACATGACGGTTACCGAGTGCATTCATATCATAGAAAAATGCAAGGTCACCGAACACGCCGAAGCAGGGGGCATCTGTAGCCAGCGATGCTCCGAGCAGGCTTGATACGCCACCGTCGATGCCAAATCCTCCCGTGTTGCAGTACCCACGGACCCGATTGCCCTCGAAGAGGCTCCATGTACGCAACGAGTTGTAAATTCCCATGTGGATAATTGAGCCCTCAGGGAAGAGGGGCAGAGTCTGTTGAGCCATCCAAGCGTTTGAGAAAGGCAATTCAGGAATCTTGGTCATAATGGCGGTAGCCTCGCGCGCGCACTCCTCTCGGTACGCCGGCGAAGTAGTCGAGTCAACCATACTCGCATATGTTTCAAAGAAGCGCTCCTCAGACATGTCGAAGACGTTCTTCAAGCAACCGAAAGTGTCGCGCACCTCTCCATCCGGATTGACGCGCCAGGACGCCTTAAGACGTCTTGGCGCGGCTCCCCCCGAAGTGTTCCCGATGTGGATGAGGACGTCGATTGTCTCTGACGAGGCAACGGCATTGCCTTGCGAGAAAAGCAGCGAGGGGTTCACGCGGTAACGGCCCCAATAGTTACTCGTCTGATCGCAGAGAACGCACGCGCCGTAGGTCTCGCAGAATGAATCAACGGCAACGGTAAGTCTATCGCTCCAGCGGCTGTGCGCACCGACATAGACGGCAACCCTGGAGCCGGAAGGGATCTGAGGAAGTTCATCTTCTGATGTATAACGCATGATGCTACGGCTCTTGGGGAGCTCTGAGGCATCGTATACCTTGGTATAGGTTGTGGTGAGGTTGATGTGGACGGGGGCTCCGCCATCGCGCCGAAGCTCAAGCAGCGCTCGATTGATGGCAACGTTGGCGTAAGTGGCATCCTCAGCGCTCTGAATGATAGGCACTTGCACGCTCAACTTCACGGTGTCGATAGGTTGGACGGTTCGATCGATGGCCTGTTGAATGTTTTGGCCAATGCGGACCGCATGCTGCGTCGAAGTAACTGCAAGCACGGGAAGTTTCCGATAATAGGCCTCAGTGAGACCCGGAAAGTAATTCCTGGACGCTGTGGCCTGCGTGCAGCTGAGAGCCACCGGCTCGCCAGACTCTTCTGCAAGACCGCAGGCGATATAGGCCGCGGAGCGTTCATCAACGGAGGAGAACACCTGGAAATACGGGTCGCGCTGAAGACTGACCACGAACGATATGTTTGTGGTCCCCGGAGAGGCAACGATTTTCCTCACTCCATGCTGCTTCATAAGACTCATGAGCATGAGAACGTTCTTCTCTTCTGTGTACTTAGCAGGCATTTACGCTACCTTTCTTTGTTAATGGTTCACGATTACGCGCACCGTTAGTGCTCAGAGAGTACCGGCTTGAGAGCCCCTCGCAGATACTCCAGAGAACTCTGGCGAAGTGAGGAAATCCTGGTTTCGGCACGAGCAAAGTTGACTTGGGCGACAGAGCAGGATGCGTCCTTAGCATCCCATCGGATTAATCTATCCTCAAGGCCTGTAAGGCTCAAAAAGCTTTCAATTCTTACGTTTTGTGAGGCGGTGGTGCCAGGTTTAAAGCGTTCAAAGACAGAGAAGTCTCGTTCTAGTAGGGTCGAGAAGACAAGACCGTGGAACGAGTCAGTGCACACATGGGATGCATTGTCTATGAGCCAGAGGAACTCTAGCGGCCCCACGCCAGAAGGAACCATACCCCCACGCTTAATATCTCCGTTAAACACAGGGATGATAACGAGTTCGAGGCCCTTTTTCTTGGCAATGGAACGGGCAAGCTTCCAGTTCCCCTCGGAGCGACCCAAGAAGTAGCAGAGACAGTAGCGCTCGGAGACTAGCGGAGTGTCATGCCGACTGATAGAACGCCACTCATCAGCACCGAGCAGTACCACTGGATCGCAGACAACCTTACACTCCCTGCCGCTAAGGTCCCTCACCATTCGCGCTCCCGCAGTCTCACGAGCGCTCAAAGCGTTGAAGCCAGAGACAAGTGGGGCGATAGCCGCAGCAATGGTATCCGGGAGCGAGTCACAACCGAAGCTTGGAGCATAGGCGATACGGGGTTTATCGTCAGCGACGAAATCGAGATAGTAACGAGGGTCGAAGCAACGTGGGGACCACACTTGATCGCTGCCACAGACAAACGCATCAAAAAAGGAATTCAGAGCTTCAAAATCATCTGGCGAAGCTACCGGCTCGGTTTCTTTAATGAAGGTGGAAGTAAACCCCTTGAACGCGGCACTCTTCTCGGCTGAGGTGAACGGCGCAACCCCCATTGCACGCTGCTGGAACATGCGAGCGGCCTTGAAGGGCTTACTCTTACGCAGCCCGGATTGATTTCGCTGCTGCCAAGGCGCGGGGTCGTAATTCACGAGGCGAGCGTCCGCCCCAATGTCATTCAATGTTCTTTGCAAGGCATATGCCTGAAGAACCGTCCCATAGTTTTGAGACTGGTACCAAGTCATTTGAGAAATTAGAGGTTTGTGAATATCAGGAATCACGGAGTACTCTCCTTTCGATAGGCACCATTCCTCGAGAGAGGAGAATTAGAGGGGCGCAGACAGCAGCATTTACGGCATGCCACTCGGTGAAAGCAAAGATGAAAATGGCAATAAGAGCGGCTGCAAAGATGGGATCGATTCCTTCCTTCAATTTGAAAGCACGCCATGCGAGCACTAGAAGCCAGGCGAAACCTGCGACCCCCATATTGAACAGAAACGATGCGTACATCCCATCAACAGTGTGGATATCGTGAAATGATCCCCTGATGAGAAGAACGCCTTCAAAGGCATGGTGTCCGAAAACAGTGAGACCAGCATAATTCCATTGTGCCCACCAAAGAGCAGGCCTACCAGTAAGAAAATCACTCGCAGCCTGGCTGAAGTTGGGTCCCATGAACCAGATGGCGGAAATCCACAACGTAAAAAGAAAGAGAACCAAAGGAACGGCAACGATAACCCTTGGCACCCATTTTACAAAGCCGCTGCCCGCACGATTTGACCAGGCCGTTAGTACAACCACCAATGCATAGAAGAGAAGGAGAGATGCTGCCGAAGTCCGCGAACCCGCTACAGCAACAATCACACTCGTAGAAATCGCGCCGACGATTCCCCTCAGCGCAATGTGTACATCCGTTCGACAGAACATGGCCATAGCCCAAGCGAAGAATACGGCTGCGCAGTAATTCGGATGGATAAAAAACAACGCACTACGATTCGAAGACAGGCCTCCAATATCGGACCATTGCAATCCAATCGTCACGCCCATCAGCCGAGCGATGACATAGGTCCAGATCATAAGGACTATGATTGCCGTTACGGCGCGGCTCCAGCATTTAAGGATAGATTGCGGATCAATTTCATATGCGGCGGTAAGAAGAAGCGAAGTAGTCAACAAAACAGACTCGCCAGATAGAACATAGGACACAGTTCCGAGACATATACCTATAATTCCCAAACCGCTCGAGTGGCCCTCCAGGAAAAGGACAGCCACCCTGAACGCCAGAAAAGCGCATCCAAATAGCAATAAGACCTTAGCAAACGCACCTTCTACAGCAACGAAAACAGTAGCTTGGAGAAAGAATTTGGCAAATAAGACCCAAAAACCCATCCAGAAGAAGACCGAGCTCCTTGACGAAAGTGATAGGTTTACAGGCTGATCAGCGGTAGCGCTATTCGTCATTCGAAAGAACCTCCCAATAGCGCTCCGCCACGGCATCCCAAGTATTCGCTGTGGCAACAGCGTGAGAGCGACTTGCCACCTCGCGATAGAGGGCGTTATCAGAACACAGGCGAACAAGGGATGTGGCAGCCTCATCTGCCCAATCCGCTTCGTCGATATCGCAACGAATAGAGTTGGATCCGTCAAAGAGCGCAGAGGCGCCGCACTTCTCGGAAATAATAGGTATGCAGCAAGATGCGGCGCCCTCCAAAACGGATACATTGAAGGTGTCGAACCTGCTGAGCCCGGCATAGAAGTCAGCCTTACGATAGAGCCTCATTAACTCTTCCTTGTCAGATATTTCTCCGCGGTAATCAAGCTCAACACCACCCTCCCTAGCCATCTTTTCGCAGAGGGCACGATTGGAGCCGACGGCCCGGGAATCCCGACCGCATACTATGAGCCTAGGTTGGGCATCCGTTAGGGCAGCATACTTCGACAGCGCAAGGAGTGCGAGATCGCAGCCCTTGCGCTCCTCGAATCCTCCCGTCGTTATCACGACGGGAGGATTCGAGGAGCGCTTCTCAGCCAACAATGAGTCGACTTCAACCCCTACAGGGAGGTCGACACCGTTCCCGATCACCGTAACGTTTTCGTTACGGCCATACAACTTCTTAAGAACTTCAGCCTCAAACCTAGAAACACAGATGAGATTCGGGAACTCTCTAATTAGCTTAGGTTCGAGCTTAAGATCACGAGACAGCACCGGCCGGTATTTGCGTTCTTCGGCTGCAATGCCATGAACTACGAGGTAGTAGTTATTGCCGTGATCAATCTTCGATAGCATGCAGAGCGCCATGGGTACTCTGAATCCATTTTGGTGCACGCATATGGAGTAACCCTTGTAAGTAAATGGAATCTTCACAATGAGCTTTAGCACATCGGCAAAGGAATAAACCTCAGCAAGCTTGCAAGCATGATTCTGGGCAAGACGGGAGTGGACTGCCGCGGCTACGCCCAAAGGCCCCCTGTTTCCGTCGAGACGTGAAATCAGCAGCACCTTCTCATTAGGAAAGTCCATAAACGATATCCTCTTTGGCCTCGTGCTTTTCAAGGAACTCATCTACAGTTCCAACAACGCGAGCCGGGTTGCCGCATACGACCGATCCAACCGGAAAGCGGCCTTTGACAACCGACCCCCCCCCGATGATGCAGTCATCACCGATAACAGTGCCAGGCAGAATCATTGTGTTTGCGCCGATAAAACAGTTCCTGCCAATAGTCACAGACTTGAGAAGCTTACCATGCGTCCCACGGCGAGCATACAACGCCTTGTCGATGCTGTAGTCGTGGACTAAGATGGACGTTCCATAGCTGATGGTGACTCCATCGCCCAAAGTGATGAGATTGTAGCCCGCCGCATCGAAGCGGCATTCAGGGCTTATCCAAGGATCACCGTACTCGGAGAACTTATCCGAGATGTTGACCCCTAGCCACGCCAAGTAGCGAGGGTATAGCTTTTTATAAGTTTTGTTCGATAACTTATTTATTGCAAGGAGAACGCCCTTTAAAGGTATTTTCGCTACGCGTTTATATCCCTGAGCAGCAGGAACGACTTTGTCGACCCTCATTATTAAAAGCCTTTCTCTATCATGGATAGTGCTTGATCAAAGCCGGCAACGAAACTTGAATCAGCACGATGAAGCGTCTCCCTGCACCCACCTGTGTCGTAAGTTATAACAGGAGTGCCACAGGCCTCGGCTTCAAGGTTGACCGTCGGATAGTTGTCCTCTACGGTAGGATTGAAATAGACGTCCGCCGTTGTATAGATGCCGGCGAGCTCCTGGGGAGAGTTGGTACGTTTGAGGCCAACAACGCCCCGGGGAAGCGCCTTTAGCTGCCGATCCGAAAGGCCGACGAGCGCTACGACAAACTTGTCAGAGTCAAGTTCCTCGGCTAAGCGGACGAAATCAGGAAGTCCCTTGCGCTTGGTCCAAGGGCTCGCAACGCCTAGCACCATAAACCGGTCGCCAATACCGTATCTCTCGCGGAAGTCGCTTGGGGTGGGCTTGAAAACGTCGGTGTCGATGACGTTATGACGGACCTCCACCGGATAATCTTTGAGAAAGCTCTCCCCGACCAAATCCGCGAGCCACTGTGAAGGTGTTATTAGCGTCATCCGCTCAGGCGGTACGCTCGTGAAGATGCGTTTCTTATCTTCATAGTTTCTCGCGCAGTTGGTTTTTGAAATCGTTATGGGATAGGTGTCCAGCTGCGGGCAGCATTTCGAGTACGCGCAATGAGACTGCCATTGTGCACACTTCACATATGTGAAGTACGCACAATGGCCCGTAAAGGCCCAGCAATCGTGCAACGTCCATTTAACCTGGCAACGATGTGAGGCGAGCCAAGAGAACAGCATCTCTATGTTCACGTAATAGCCGTGTATGTTATGCAGGTGCACCACATCGGGATCGATCTCGTCCAGGCGCTTGAGCAGTTTTGCGGTATCTCGCTTAGAGTAGAAGCCCATGCGGTCATGCAAACGTGTCATGGCGCCGTGGGAGAGGTAGCCGGCCTTCGAAGCGCAGCACTGCTCATGGTCGCTTATCGTGTTGTGGCGACGGCCCCAGAAGATGTAAGAGTCAACCCCGCGCTCAGTCAGCTCATGGTGAAGGTTGCGCATTATGGTACCGGTGGAACCGTTGTAAAAGCTGTTGAGCTGGACGTAGCGCAGCGGGCGTCCCAGACATTCACCCAGAGCGAGTGCTTCGTCGACGAGCGCGTCGGTCGTGAGCCCTTGGGTCTGCGACACTAGCATTTCCTCCACACCATCTTGTCTACGACGCCTGTGTAGCTCTGGATGATTTTCACGACCTTGGTGGACACGGTCTCGTCGGCGTAGTCGGGCACGGGGGCCTCGGGGAGCGACCCCTCGGCGTCGAGCTCGACGGCGGTGTGGACCGCCTGGAGCAGGCCGCGCTCGCTGATGCCGGCAAGCGTGAAGCACGCCTTGTCCAGCGCCTCGGGGCGCTCGGTCGAGGTACGGATGCACACCGCCGGGAACGGGCGGCCGATACTGGCGAAGAAGCTCGACTCCTCGGGCAGGGTGCCGGAGTCGGAGACAACCGCGAAGGCGTTCATCTGCAGGCAGTTGTAGTCGTGGAAACCCATGGGCTCGTGCATGCGCACGCGCGGGTCGAGCTTGAAGCCAGTGGCCTCCAGGCGCTTACGGGAGCGCGGGTGGCAGGAGTACAGGATCGGCATGTCGTATTTCTCGGCCAGCGCGTTGATCGCGGTGAACAGGCTCGTGAAGTTCGCCTCGGTGTCGATGTTCTCCTCGCGGTGGGCCGAGAGCAGCATATAGCGCTTGGGCTCAAGGCGGAGCTCGGAGAGGATATCGGATGCCTCGATCTTGTCCAGGTTGGCGCGCAGGACCTCCGCCATGGGCGAGCCTGTGACGTAGGTGCGCTCCGGGGCGCAGCCGGTGTCCTTGAGGTAGCGACGGGCGTGCTCGGAGTAGGCAAGGTTGACGTCGGAGATCACGTCGACGATGCGGCGGTTGGTCTCCTCGGGCAGGCACTCGTCCTTGCAGCGGTTGCCCGCCTCCATGTGGAAGATGGGGATGTGGAGCCTCTTGGCCGCGATAGCGGACAGGCAGCTGTTGGTGTCGCCCAGGATCAGCAGCGCATCGGGCTGGACCTGCACCATCAGCTTATAGCTCGCGGCGATGATATTGCCCACCGTCTCGCCCAGGTCGGCGCCCACAGCGTCCAGGTAGACGTCGGGGTCGTCCAGCGACAGGTCGCGGAAGAAGATGCCGTTGAGCGTGTAGTCGTAGTTCTGCCCGGTGTGAGCCAGCAGGCAGTCGAAGTGGCGGCGGCACTTCTTGATGACCTCGGACAGGCGGATGACCTCGGGGCGGGTGCCCACGATGATCAGCAGCTTCAGGCGGCCGTCGTCCCCGAAGCGGATATCGGAATAGTCCTTGCCCATGCGGCTAGACCTCCTCGTAGTAGGTGTCGGGGTCCTCGGGGTCGAAGGGCTCGTTGGCCCACATGACCGTCACGAGGTCCTCGGTGTCGGACATGTTGGTGATGGAGTGCGTGTAGCCGGGGATCATCTCGACCACGCGCATGTCGGGACCAGAGACGACATACTCGTCGACGGGGAAGGGCTTGCCCTCGGCGTCCTCCCCCACCCTCCTCAGCCTGATCGACGCGGTACCGGAGACCACCAGGAACCTCTCCCATTTGCTCATGTGCCAGTGGTTGCCCTTGGTGATGCCGGGCTTCGAGACGTTGATGGAGACCTGGCCGCGCTCCGGCGTGCGCAGGAACTCGGTGAACGAGCCGCGCTCGTCGGTGTTGGGCTTCAGGGAGTAGGCGAAGTGCCCCGGCTCGTAGTGGGACAGGAACGTGCTCCAGAGCTTCTTGGAGAAGGATCCCTCGGAAAGGTCCGGCACCGAAAGCGTCTCGCGGCTGTCGCGGAAGCTGCCCAGCAGGTAGACAATCTCGCCCAGGGTTTTCACGTCGGTCCCGGGGACGTAGCAGAAATCATCTCCGTCGACGCGCTCGAGCCCCTCGTATCCGCAGCGGTGCTCCTCCCCCAGCAGGGCGCCCAGCATCTCGTCGACGAGGTCGTCGATGTAGAGGAGCTCCAGCTCCACCGAGGGGTCGTTCACGGTGTAGGGGCGGCCGTTGGCGATGGCGTCGCAGAAGGTGGCCACGGCGGAGTTGTAACGCGGGCGGCACCACTTGCCGTAGAGGTTGGGAAAGCGGTAGATGAGCACCGGGGCGCCCGTGCGCTCGGAATAATCGCGGAACAGGCCCTCCCCCGCCAGTTTCGACTCGCCGTAGACCGAGCCCTCAAAACGGCCGGAAAGGCTCGCCTGCGCGGAGCTGGAGAGCATGACGGGGCACGTGTTCCCGTGGCGCTCGAGGGCATCAAGCAGCGTGGAGGCGAACCCGAAGTTGCCCTCCATGAACTCCGCCTGGTCCTCGGGGCGGTTGACGCCGGCCAGGTTGAAGACGAAGTCGGCGCGGGAGCAGTAGCCGTCCAGCTCCTCGGTCGTCGAGTCGACGTCATACTCCATGACCTCGAGCGGCAGCAGGGCTCGGTATTTGGCGCGGCGGTCCTTGCCGTCGCGGATGTTTTTCAGCGCGCAGCAGAGGTTCTTCCCGACGAAGCCCCTGGCGCCGGTGACGAGGACGCGCACCCTACTGCACCGCCTCGTGCTCGCGGCCCTCGAGCGCCAGCTGCACGTACTCGGCGGTCTTGATCTTGGCGATGGTGCCCTCAACGTCGAGCCTCTCGGTGTTGTGGGAGGTGTAGGACTCGTCGGCCTGGGTCTCCACCTCACCGTCCACGACGAACTTGTCGTAGTTCAGGTCGCGCGAGTCGCATGCCACGCGGTAGTAGCCACCCATGTCCTCGGCGCGCAGGCGCTCCTCGCGGGTCATGAGGGTCTCGAAGAGCTTCTCGCCGTGGCGGGTGCCGATCACCTGGGTGCCCACGCGGCCGAAGACCTCCTGGACCGCCTCGGCGAGGTCGCCGATGGTGGAGGCAGGCGCCTTCTGGATGAACAGGTCGCCGGGGTTGGCGTGCTCGAAGGCGAACTGCACCAGGTCGACCGCCTCGTCCAGGTTCATGAGGAAGCGGGTCATGTTGGGGTCGGTGACCGTGAGCGGCTCCCCTTTTCGGATGCGGTCGATGAACAGCGGGATGACGCTGCCGCGCGAGCACATGACGTTGCCGTAGCGGGTGCAGCAGATGGTGGTGCGGCCGGCGCCGTTTCGGGCGTTGGCGTAGATGATGGACTCCATCATGGCCTTGGACTTGCCCATGGCGTTGATGGGGTATGCCGCCTTGTCGGTGGACAGGCACACGACGCGGTCGACGCCCTCGTCGATCGCGGCGTGCAGCACGTTGTCCGTGCCGATGACGTTGGTGCGCACGGCCTCCATGGGGAAGAACTCGCAGGAGGGCACCTGCTTCAAGGCGGCGGCGTGGAAGATGTAGTCCACGCCGTGCATGGCGTCGCGCACCGACTGGGCGTTACGGACGTCGCCGATGAAGAAGCGCACCTTGGAGGCGAGCTCGGGCGACTTCTCCTGCAGGCGGTGGCGCATGTCGTCCTGCTTCTTCTCGTCGCGAGAGAAGATGCGGATCTCGGCCAGGTCGGTGTCCATGAAGTGCTTGAGGACGGTGTTGCCGAACGAGCCGGTGCCGCCCGTGATCATCAGGGTCTTGTCTTTGAATGCGGTGGTGGATTTCATCTACTTGCCTTCCTTGCGCTTGGCGCCCGTGAACTGGTAAAAGAGGAATTTGGTATTAGTAACTAGATATCGTTTGAAAAGTCGTTTCGGCTCTTGGATAAGTCTGTATAGCCACTCAAGGCTCAGGTTTTGCATCCAGATCGGTGCCTCCGGTACCACTCCGGCGAGAACGTTGAACGCGCCACCAACGCCGATCATCAGCGGCTGCGGCCCCCCTTTGAGTTCGTGCATAAGAAGCTCCTGACGAGGCGCACCAAGCGCGATCCATGCGAAATCGGCCCCTGAGTCGGCAATACGTTGGGATAAATCGCATTTTTCGCCATATGTCAGTGGACGGAAAACGGAGGGTTCCATGCCTGCGATTTCCAAGCTCGGATATTCCTTTTGAAGCGCATCTCTGAGCGCCTCGAGGTTCTTCGTCTCATTTCCGTAGAAGTAATGGCTCCATCCGTGCAGGCTGGAGATCTCAAAAATCTCTCGCATCAAGTCTGGACCAGTAACGCGGTCCATTGATGCAACAGCCTTTCTACCAACAATCGACAGGGGTTTTCCATCAGGAACAGACATGACGGATTCAGCTTGGCAAGCCCAATAGGAAGGATCATCGTGGGCCATTACAGACGTATGTGCATTAGAAACGCAGATGTATTCGCCACGGAGCTCATCGATATGCTCAGTAAGAAAATGAATGCAGTGAGGCATATTCGTGCCGGTAATCGGGACATCAATTACCGGCACGCGATTGAGCTCGGAATACTTTGAATAATTATCGAGCATTAGCACGCACCCTTACCGGTGATGACCTCGATTACCGTAAGGACGACAATCTTGAGGTCCGTGATGATCCCGCGCTTAGCGATGTATTCAAGGTCGCGCTGGACCATGCCGTCAAAATCGGTCGAATTGCGGTCC
>NZ_QRLS01000005.1:0-61844 GCF_003472325.1 Collinsella sp. AM12-1 | reverse complement strand
GTCACCTGCCACCAGCCGGTGATGCCTGGCTTCACGGCCAGGCGCTGCAGGTCGTACTCGGTGTACTGCTCAACCTCGCGCGGCAGCGGCGGGCGCGGGCCCACCACGCTCATCTGGCCCAGGAACACGTTGAGGAACTGCGAGAACTCGTCGATGGAGTGCTTACGTATGAACTTGCCGATCTTCGTGACGCGGGGATCCTCCCTCATCTTGAACATGGCGCCGGCGATCTCGTTTTGTTCCTTGAGCTCGGCGAGGCGCTCGTCGGCGTCCTTGTACATGCTTCGGAACTTCCACATGCGGAAGGTGGACAGGCTGCCGTCGGGGCGGGTCTGCCCCACTCGGATCTGGCTGTAGAAGGGGTTGCCCTCACTCTCTAGGCGGATGGCCGCGGCAAGCACAAGGCTGGGTACGGCTATGACGGCCAGCACGCAGCCGCTGAACACGATGTCAAAGGCGCGCTTAACGGCGCGGTAGGCCAGGCGCGAACGATCCCAGTCCATGATGGACTGCATGGCCTTGTAGCGATCGCCGCCCTCACGCCGGTCCATGGCCTGAGCGATGAGCGTCGCCCCCGCGGGCGCATCCGTTGCATATTGAGGTTTATCCGACACGTTCTCTTTCAACACTTCGTCCCCAGATCGGGGATCCTCCCTGTTCTGTGTAGCGTCCGCCAGCAGCTAGGCGATCGCCTTTTTTAGGTTTCGCATTACGCGCTGTTCGGCCGAAAGCACGGCAAGGCCAACGCGCGTAGTCACACGTCGGCCGCACAGGTCGAGCTCCAGATAAGCAGTGCTCTTGCGTCTATTAATGGTTTTGATGAGGCCCTCGTGGCCCAGCAGCGGACCTGCTGTCACTACGACCTGATCGCCGTCTTTTAGGGCTTCGCTCATGGGCACTACACGGTCTCCCCTATTGGTAAAACTGCCAATGAGTAGGGTCTCTTCTTTCGCTAACGGTACAAACTGACCGTCCTGGGATAACACCCGGGCAAAGTCGTCCATGCGCAGCAGATGCTGTTGCACGGTGCGGGGATCTGCCGTGTCGCAGATAAGGTAACCGGGAAAGAGTGGCTTGGTCGTATTGACCCATTCGCCGTGAACTTTGATCTCGGTTTGATATTGGGGATAAAAGAGCTCTTGCATGGCACCAGCCGGCACCATGCGCTCGATTCGCTCGCGCATTATGTCTTCGCGACCGTTAATGACCTGGATCACATACCACACGAGCACCACCCCCTTGCTGTCTTACGTGTGGCTCACGGGGTTTGGATATGGCTTCGCCAGGGCGCTTGTGCGCGAAGGCGCTCCATATTCAAACCCTGAGCCCAGTTAGACAAGCGCGTGGCTCTGCCCCACCGTGAACGGTATGTATAAGTGCAGTTGCTAGAGACGCGGACGCGTATCGCAAAAAGACCGCGACTCCAGCTGGCTGCGCGCGGCCCAGTCAAGCGGGTACAAAACTGGACCGCATGCAAACAGCTGTAGAACTGCTGCGATTGGTCATGAAATATCGATTCGAAAGTACAGCTTGCACACAGACAAGAACAAAGTCATTCAAAGCGATAGGCATGACGACGCTATTGGAGCTCGTGGTTTTTCTGGCACCGCCGTTACGGCCGGATGCTGATCGACCCTGCGCTTAGCGGCTTGCTGGAGCCGTGAGCACAGTTGAACCCATGTAACGTTAGGTATCCTAGCACAGCAGGTGGCCCATGCGTTTTGGGGTGTGTTGAGCAACATATTGTTTATTTGCCGTGGTTATGGGGGATATTGTGCCGTCTTGCACACATTGCCGCAGGTTTATGGGGGCGTGTAGGTTGGTGAGCACTGCCTGAGTTGTATTGATGGCGGCGTGAATTGCTCAAACTATTATCTTTGGCTAACAAACTTTGTACAAAATTGGGAAGGTAATTGCGCAACTTTTTGCGGGGAGGGCGCGAGTGAACGCATCACTTTGGTTTGTGGGTTGATGGGTATGAAAAAGGCCACCGGATATCCGGTGGCCTTTTGAATTGACGAAGGTGGAGACGAGGGGGATCGAACCCCTGACCTCTTGACTGCCAGTCAAGCGCTCTCCCAGCTGAGCTACGCCCCCGTGACGAGGTAGTACTATAGGGGAAGTTGGCGCGGCGTGCAAGGACTTTTTTGGGCACGCTCTAAATCTTTATTGGTATAGGTAAGCGATGGCGGTGCCAGTGTGGACTTCGATCTCTGCGGTGGATCGGACTATGTTGCTAATGCCTGTGTCGGCTAAAAGGCCCAGGGGGCTATGGTCTAGTTCCCATTCTAGGCCGTATTCGCTTACTTGAGTGTTGGGGGCTATGGCGATGATGGAGAAGGTTTTGCCCTCGGCGCCTTCGATGGTCCATGATTCGCACGCATGGAGGATACGGGCCACCACCTTGTCCTCGGCGATCCAGACGGGGGCGTCCTCGTAGGCCGCGAGTAATCCCAGTACGGACAGGGCCATGTCGGGGCGGCCGCCGATGGCGCAGGTTGCCACCACTTCGGCACCCGGCCAGCGGCGGCGAACGGAATCGAGCGCCAGCGCCAGATCGGTATAGTCCTTGTAGGGGTCGTGGCGCTCTACTTCAAAATCGACAGCGGCATCGACCAGAGCGCGTCCCTCATCGCTTACGGTGTCGGCATCGCCCACGTAGACGTCGCAGCTCAGGCCAGCGCCCAACAGGGCGTCCAGCCCGCGGTCTACGGCTACGATGTGGTCGCACTCCCCTGCCAGTTGACGCAGCAGATCCGCGCTCGCCACCACGGGCGAGCCACAGACCACTAATACTTTGCAAGCCACGGCCCTCGCCTAGCCTTCAAACGAAAGCACGCGGGACAAGTCCAGGACCTCATAGCTGTCGATAAAGATGTCGCAGTTGGCGCGCACCTCGTCGCGCTCCATACGGCCGTGCGGGTCATAGATGCCCACGCGGTTAAATCCAGCGGTGCCGGAGCTCTTAAGCCCAAAGACCGCGTCCTCAAACACCCAGGCGCGCTCAAACTTGTGCCCGTGGCGCTCTTCCAGGCGACGCAGCGCCAGCTCGTACACGTCGGGGAACTGCTTGGAGCGTCCCGCCTCGCCCGTGGTGGTCACAAACTCCATGTAGGCATCGAGCCCGGCGCCCGCAAGCGCAGACGTAACCAGCTCGGCCGGCGTGGAAGTAGCCACGCACATGGCAATGTCCGCCGCCCTCGCCTGCTCCAAAAATGCCAGAAGCCCCTCGCGCGGCGGCACCTTGGAGTACCCATCAATCAGGATGTCGCTCAGCTCGCGATACAGTTCCTCGCCATTCGCTCCAATGCCCCAGGTGTCGTGGTAGGCCTGGCACTCGTCCTCGAGTGACAAATGCTCAAACTGGGCAAAATCGTCGACCGTCACGTCAACACCGTGGCGGTGCAATAACTCGGGCTGGGCATAGGCCCAAACGGGGGTGCTATTAACCAGTGTGCCGTCGCAATCGAAAATAAAAGCGACATTGTGAGCGGCGGTCTGGGACATAAACGAACCTTTCGATGTCAAATGGTAAACATCCTGCTAAAAACGTTTTACCAAACGTCAGACTAACAATCTTGAAACCCTAATTGGTAAAACTGTCAAGAGTTTTACCATCGCAATTCTGCCAGTGGTCTAAACATGGCGCTCGCCGATTAAACACCGTCGCAAATCCACTTTTCTCCATAAAAGTAACGAACAGGTGTTATCGTATTTCGTGCCGAAAGTTCCACCGAGCACGCGAGGTGGAACGAATCATAGAACTATCGCCGTCCCCTCGATTCGTGCAGCCTTGGACCTTTCGCATCTAGTCACCAAGGCAACACGCTGCCGCGTCATGATGGGATCAAACGTGAGCGATACAAAGCTAAAGCCAACGGCTAAAAAGCCCGCAACCCGTAAAGCCGCCCCGCACGCACCGGAGCTCTCTAAGGACGATGTCTACCTGTTTGGCATCGGCACGTGGGAGCGCAGCTGGGAAAAGATGGGCGCGCACCCCGACACGCAGAACCGTACGCGCGGCTGGCGCTTTTGCGTTTGGGCGCCCGATGTAAAGAGCGTGCATGTCATTGGCGAATTTAACGACTGGGATGAGGAAGCCAACCCGCTGGTGCCCGTGCATACGAGCGCTATCTGGGAAGGCTTTATTCCTGGCGCCGAGCAAGGCCAGCTCTATAAATACCTTATCGAGACCAATGAGGGTGAGAAGCTCTACAAAGCCGATCCGTATGCCTTTAAGGCCGAGTGCCCTCCGGGAACGGCGAGCGTGCTGTGGACCCTCGATGGCTACAAGTGGAACGACGCCGCATGGCTCAAGCGCCGCGCCAGTCATAACCACATGTCACAGCCGCTCAACATCTACGAGGTGCATATTGGCTCGTGGAAGCGCCACGGCGACGCGCCACAGGGCGATCCGGACGAGTACGGCAACTATCCTGGCCCCATGGATCCCTTCCCCGCGCAGCGCGGCGAGTTCTATACCTACGACGATCTGTCGGTGGAGCTCGTGGATTACGTGCGCGACATGGGCTACACGCATATCGAGGTCATGCCGCTCATGGAGCATCCCTTCGATGGCTCCTGGGGCTACCAGACGACCGGTTACTACGCCGCCACGTCGCGCTACGGCAACCCGCAGCAGCTCATGCATTTTATCGATGCATGCCACGAGGCGGGCATTGGCGTGATCATGGACTGGGTGCCCGGCGGTTTTTGCGCCGACTCCCACGGCCTTGCCACCTTTAACGGCCACATGCTGTTTGAGCACGAGATTCACCCCAACTGGGGAACGCACAAGTTTGACTTCGCCCGCGGCGAGGTCCGCTCCTTCCTGGTCTCCAACGTGCTGTACTGGCTCGAAAACTTCCACGTGGACGGCATTCGCATGGACGGCGTGTCCAGCATGCTGTACCTCAACTTTGGCATCGACGATCCGGGCCAAAAGAAGTTCAACAAGTACGGCACCGAGGAGGATCTGGACGCCAGCGCGTTTATCCGTCAGGTCAACTGCGCCGTAGAGACGCACTACCCCGACGTGATGATGATGGCCGAAGAGTCAACCGCCTGGCCGCTCGTGACCTATCCGCCGCAGGACGGCGGCCTGGGCTTCCACTACAAGTGGGACATGGGCTGGATGAACGACACCCTGCACTACATGCAGACCGATTTTCCATGGCGCCCCGGCAACCACGGCCTGCTCACGTTCTCCATCATGTACGCCTTTACCGAGAACTTCATTTGCCCGCTGAGCCACGACGAGGTCGTGCACGGCAAGTGCTCGCTGATCGGCCGCATGCCGGGCGACTGGTGGCGCCAGTTTGCAGGCCTGCGCACGCTGGCTTTCTACCAGATGACGCACCCCGGTGCCAAGCTCAACTTTATGGGCAACGAGATCGGCCAGTTTATTGAGTGGCGCTACTACGAGTCCATTCAGTGGTTCCTGACCGAGGAGTACGAGACCCACCGTCATCATCAGGCGTTCATTAAGGCGCTCAACCACCTGTACACCGCCGAGCCCGCCTTGTACGAGCGCGGCTACACCGACGACGGCTTTACCTGGATCGACGCGGACAACTCCAAGCAGTCTATCGTGAGCTTTGTGCGTCAGGGCGAGGACGTCAATGACGACCTGGTAATCCTGATCAACTTTGACCCGGCGAGCTACGAGAGCTTCCGTGTGGGTGTGCCGCGCGAGGGCGACTGGGAGGTCATCTTCGATTCCGACCGTCCCGAGTTTGGCGGCAGCGGATACGCCGGCGAGGAACCCTACACCTGCTCGAGCGAGCCCTATCCCTGGAACGGGCAAATGGACTCCATCGAGATGAAGGTGCCCGGCCTGGCAGGCGTGGTGCTTAAGCGACGCGGCCCCAGCAGCTATAAGCCGCCCGTGGTTGAGGAGCCCAAGAAGGCGACGCGCAAGCGCACGTCCTCGGTGAAGCCCAAGGCCGCGGCCTCTAAAAAGGCTCCGGCTAAGGCGAAGGCCACCAAGCCCGCTGCCAAGGCTTTGGCCAAGTCCACCACGACCAAGAAGGCAGCAGCTAAAAAGACTGCTCCCAAGGCAAAGGCAGCTGCTGTTAAGGCTCCTGCCAAGAAAGCGTAACAAAGTCGTTACCACTGTAATTACCCGCCCCGGGGGGGCGTAGGATACAAGCCATAACCGTTCCGGGAGAAACATCCCCGGGGGAAAGGAACGTATGAATAAGATCTTCGACAACAAGCAGGAGTTTACCGAGCTCTATCGCGATGCCGTCATGAGCATCAGTGGCAAGAGCGTCGAGGCTGCCAGTGACCTGGACCGCTTTAACGCCCTGGCCAAGCTCGTGGCCGAGAAGGCACGCACCGTTGCCACCAAGAGTGACGCCCGTGTGACCTCCGAGGGCAAGAAGCGCGTGTACTACTTCTCGATCGAGTTTTTGATCGGCCGCCTGCTCGACAACTACCTGCTCAACTTTGGCGTGCGCGACATGGTCGCCGAGGCGCTCGACGACATGGGCTTTGACCTGTCCGTCATCGAGAACCAGGAGCCCGACCCGGCGCTGGGCAACGGTGGCCTGGGCCGTCTGGCCGCATGCTTCCTGGATTCCATGGCAGCCGAGGGCATTGCCGGCTACGGCAACGGCATGCGCTACCGCTACGGCCTGTTTAAGCAGGAGATCGTCAACGGCAGCCAGGTCGAGGCCACCGACGAGTGGCTCACCCACGGCTATCCCTGGGAGGTCCGTCGTCAGGACAAGGCCGTGACCATTAAGTTTGGTGGCCATGTTGAGGGCTTTGAGGAGAACGGCCGCACGTTCTACCGCACGGTGGACACGCAGGACATCCTGGCCGTCCCTTATGACATCCCCGTGGTGGGCTATGCCGGCGAGACCGTCAACAAGCTGCGCGTCTGGGCCGCCGAGCCGGTTGAGGAGCACTTCGATCTGGAGGCTTTCAACCGCGGCGACTATGCCCTGGCCGACGCCGAGCGCGCCGAGGCCGAGGCCATCAGCGCTATCCTCTACCCCAACGACGCCGGCGAGCACGGTCGTCTGCTGCGCCTGAAGCAGGAGTACCTGTTTGTTTCGGCCGGCATCTACAGCCTGCTCGACACCTTTGAGAAGGAGCACGGTGAGAACTGGGAGCTGCTGCCGCAGCTTGTGGCCATCCACACCAACGACACGCACCCCGCCATGTGCGGCCCCGAGCTCATGCGCATCCTCATCGACGAGAAGAAGCTCGAGTGGGATGACGCTTGGAACATCGTGACGCAGGTCGTGAGCTACACCAACCACACCATCCTGCCCGAGGCTCTGGAGAAGTGGCCCATCGGCACGTTCTCCAAGCTCCTCCCCCGCGTGTACCAGATCATCGACGAGATCAGCCGTCGTTGGCATGAGTCGTTCGACACCACGCAGGAGGGCTGGCAGGAGCGTCTGCGCCAGACCGCCATCCTGTGGGACGGCGAGATTCGCATGGCCAACCTGTCTGTGATCTGCAGCCACAGCGTCAACGGCGTGGCCAAGATCCACTCTGACATCATCAAGAACATCGTACTCAAGGACTTCTATGCCCTGACGCCCGAGAAATTCAACAACAAGACCAACGGCATCTCGCACCGTCGCTTCTTTGCCGAGGCCAACCCTACCTACGCCAAGCTCGTGACCGAGGCCATTGGCGACGGCTGGTTGAAGGACGCCTTTGAGCTGGAGAAGCTCAAGGAGTTTAAGGACGACACCGAGTTCCTGAAGGCCGTGGGCGCCTCCAAGCGCGCCAACAAGGAGCGCCTGGCCGCCTACGTCAAGGCCGAGACCGGTCTGGTCATCGACCCCAACACCGTCTTCGATGTTCAGGTTAAGCGCTTCCATGCCTACAAGCGCCAGCTCATGAACATCATGAAGGTGATGGACATCTACAACCGTCGCATCGCCGATCCCAACTTCCACGTGACGCCGACGACCTTCATCTTTAGCGGCAAGGCTGCCTCGAGCTACACCTTCGCCAAGGAGACCATCCGCCTCATTAACTCCGTGGCCGACGTCATCAACAATGACCCGCGCGTCAACGAGGTCATGAAGGTCTGCTTTATCCCCAACTTCCGCGTGAGCAACGCCCAGCTCATCTACCCCGCCGCCGAGATCTCGGAGCAGATCTCCACGGCCGGCAAGGAGGCCTCGGGCACGTCCAACATGAAGCTCATGATGAACGGCGCCATTACGCTGGGTACCCTTGACGGCGCCAACATCGAGATCGCCGATCTGGCCGGCCGCGAGAACGAGGCCATCTTTGGCCTGACCGCCCCCGAGGTCGAGCAGCTCTGGGCATCCAACAGCTACTTTGCGTGGGATACCCTCAACGGCGACCGCGAGCGTCTGGGCCGCGTGATGGACGAGCTCAAGGACAACACGTTTGCGGGTCTTTCGGGCAACTTCGAGAGCATCTACAACGAGCTCATGAACAACAACGACCCCGACCTGGTCATGGCAGACTTCCGCAGCTACGTGGATGCGTGGGAGAAGCTCACGAACAGCTATGGCGACCAGGAGACCTGGAACCGCAAGGCCTTGCTCAACACCGCCTCGAGCGGCTGGTTCTCGTCCGACCGTACCATTCGCGAGTACCGCGACGAGATCTGGCACGCGTAAAGGCGCGCGAGCTCCCTTTGCCGCACGGCATTACTCGACGGGCGCGACCGAGCGCCGCGCCCGTCGCTAATGGGTTTAGGAACATCGATGACAGAAGGAGAAATCGATGAGTAAGAAAGAATGCATCGCGATGCTCCTCGCAGGAGGACAGGGCAGCCGATTGGGGGCACTCACCCAAAAGATCGCCAAGCCGGCGGTTAGCTTTGGTGGCAAGTTCCGCATTATCGACTTTTCGCTGTCCAACTGCTCCAACTCGGGCATCGACACGGTGGGCGTTCTGACGCAGTACCGTCCCTACCTGCTGCATGCCTACGTGGGCTCCGGCGAGGCGTGGGATTTGGACAGCCGCGACGGCGGCGTGTCGATCCTGCCGCCGTACGAGACGCAGACCGGTGGCGCCTGGTATGCGGGCACGGCCGACGCCATTACGCAGAACCTCGACTACATCAAGGCCAACGACCCCAAGTACGTCCTGATTCTTTCGGGCGATCACCTGTATCGCATGGACTACCGTAAGATGCTCAAGACGCACATTGAGAACAACGCCGACCTCACGGTGAGCGTTATGCCCGTGCCGTGGGAGGAGGCCAGCCGCTTTGGCATCCTGACCACCGACCCCGAGGACGGCCGCATCACCAAGTTCACCGAGAAGCCCGAGAAGCCCGATTCGAACCTCGCGTCCATGGGCATCTACATCTTCTCGGCCGACGTGCTGATCGAGGCGCTCGAGGAGGACGCCCTGGACCAGCGCTCGAGCCACGACTTTGGCAAGGACATCATCCCCAAGCTGCTCGGCGAGAACAAGCGCCTGTACAGCTACGAGTTCCACGGCTTTTGGAAGGACGTCGGCACCATCGCCAGCTTCCACGAGACCTCGATGGACCTGTTGGGCAACAACCCCGAGTTCGATCTGTTTGACAAGAACTTCCCCATCATGTCCAACATCACCACACGTCCGCCGCACTACATTGGTCCGGACGGCCGCCTGGACGACTGCCTGGTCTCCAACGGCTGCAAGATCTACGGCACCGCTCGCCACTCGATCCTTTCGACCGATGTCATCATCGAGGAGCGAGCCGTGGTCGAGGACTCCGTGCTGCTGCCGGGTGCGCACGTTAAGAGCGGCGCGCACATCTGCCGCGCTATTTTGGGCGAGAACTCCACGGTCGAAGAGGGCGTGAAGCTCGGCTCTGTCGATACCACCAAGGATACGGCCGTCGTTGGAAATGACGTCGTTATCGGGAAGGGGGAATGATCCGATGATCAATCGCAAGGCCATCGGTTATATCACCGCTAACTACTCTTCGACCTACGGCAGCGTGCTGCTCAAGGACCGCCCCATCGCGTCCGTTCCGTTTTTGGGCCGCTACCGCCTGATCGACTTCCCGCTATCCAACATGATGAATGCCGGCATTAAGACCGTCGGCGTCGTCATGCCGGGCAATTATCGCTCGCTGATCGACCACGTGGGCTCGGGCAAGGACTGGGGCCTGGACCGCAAGAAGGGCGGCCTGTTCATGGTGCCCGGCAACGCGTATGGCACCACCAAGGGCGGCATGCGCTTCCTGCTGCGCGACATCATCTCCAACAAGACGCTGTTCCAGCGCTCGGACAAGCCCTATGTTGTGATGATGGGCACCAACATTATCTTTAACATGGACCTCAACACCATCATCGACGCGCACGAGAACTCCGGTGCCCAGATGACCGTGGTGTACTGCAAGGCCACGCGCAACGTCGATGACGAGACCAAGCTCGAGATTAACGAGAACGGCCGCCTGACGGGCGTGAGCGCTGGCGTCGTGTACGGCGACAACGCCTCTATGGACTGCTGCATCGTCAACCGCGATACGCTGCTCGAGATCATCGACCACTACCAGGCCGCCGACTATCTGGACCTGCTCGAGGCACTCCAGGGCGACTTTGGCAACATCGACGTGTGCAGCTACGAGTACAAGGGCGAGGTCGTAGGCGTGTTTAGCGAGAAGTCGCTGTATCGCCGCAGCATGGACCTGCTCGACCAGACCGTGGCCGACCATCTCTTCGATCCCGAGCGCCCGATCCTGACCAAGGCTCACGACGTGCCGCCTTCGCGCTATGCGACCGGCAGCCACGCGTGCAACTCGATCATCTCGGCCGGCTGCATCATCAAGGGCACCGTGCGCAACTCGATCCTGTCGCGCGGCGTCGTGGTCGAGGAAGGCGCTTCGGTGACTAACTCGATCATCAACCAGAGCTGCATCATCAAGAGCGGCGCACGCGTCGAGAACGCCATTCTGGACAAGAACAACGTGGTTCCCACCAACACCGAGCTTCGCGGCACGCCCGAGAACATCCTGGTGCTGGGCAAGGCTCCGTTAACTTCCGACACCACCATCGTACGTTAACGTTGGCACCGCAACATCGCTCGTAAAATGTAGAATAGCCGCCCGGTTAGCGCCAGGCGGCTATTCTCGAATTGCAACATGGGAGACAATATGGCAGATTCCAGCAAAAAGATGCAGATCGTGTTTGCCTCGGCCGAGTGCGCACCGTTTGTGAAGACCGGTGGCCTGGGCGACGTGGCGGGCTCGCTGCCTGCGGCGCTTGTGCGCGCCGGCGCCGAAGTTATCGTGATGGTGCCCAAGTACGCCACCATCAAGGACGAGTATAAGGCGCAGATGGAGCACTTCTCCGATTTTTACGTAAGCCTGGGCTGGCGCAACGAGTACTGCGGGCTCGAGAAGCTCGAGCACGACGGCGTCACCTATATGTTCATCGACAACGAGCGCTACTTTGCGCGCGACTATCCGTACGGCTTCTTTGACGACGGCGAGCGCTTTGCGTTCTTCTCCAAGGCCATCACCGAGAGCCTGCAGCACCTGCCGGCCGGCTTTGAGTGCGACATCCTGCACTGCAACGACTGGCAGACGGCGCTGGCGCCCGTGTTCTTGCGCGAGTTCTACCAGGGCCTGCCGCTGTACGACCGCGTCAAGACCGTGTTCTCGATCCACAACGTGGCGTTCCAGGGCCAGTTTAGCGACACCGTGATGGAGGACATCCTGGGTGTGGCGCATATTCCGGCGGCCGCCTCGCAGCTGCGTTGCGACGCTTGCAGCATCAACTATATGCTGGGTGCGCTGCACTATGCTGATGCCATCACCACGGTGAGCCCCACCTATGCGGGCGAGATCCAGACACCCGAGTTTGGCGAGGGCTTGGACGGCGTGCTGCGCGAGCGTTCCTACGCGCTGCAGGGCATCCTCAACGGCATTGACGTGGCGGCCTTTGACCCGTCAACCGACAAGCGCATTGCCGCCAACTACACGGTTGACGACCGTTCCGGCAAGGCCGTGTGCAAGGCCAAGCTGCAGGAGGAGCTGGGTCTCGAGGTTCGCGACGACCGCCCGCTTATGGTGATGGTCACGCGCCTGACGCGCCAGAAGGGCATGGACCTGGTCATGTACGCGCTCGACCGCATCCTGGCCGGCGGCGTTCAGGTGGCCGTTCTGGGTACTGGCGACCGCGACTACGAGGACGGCCTGCGCTACTTCCAGGACAAGTACCCCGGCACCATGGCCGCGCGCATCGAGTTTGACCCGGCGCTGTCGCAGCGCATGTACGCTGCCGCCGATATGTTCCTGATGCCTTCGAAGTTTGAGCCCTGCGGTCTGTCGCAGATCATCGCCATGCGCTACGGCACCTTGCCCATCGTGCGCGAGACCGGTGGCCTGAAGGACACCGTTGTTCCGTACAACGAGTTCACTGGTGAGGGCACGGGCTTCTCGTTTACCAACTTTAACGGCGACGAGATGGGCGACGCGGTGTTCCGCGCGGCTCGCCTGTTCTGGGACAACCGTGACGCCTGGAACCAACTGGTCACGCAGGCCATGAGCCAGGACTTTAGCTGGACGCGCTCGGCCGACAAGTATCTGGATCTGTACTTCTTTATGCACCCGGAGATTGAGAGGCCGGCGGCGGTTGTCGACGAGCCTGTGGTTGTGGCTGAGAAGGCTGAGGCCGAGCCCGAGCCCCAGGCCGAGGTTGTGGCCAAGCCCGAGCCTAAGGCTGAGGAGAAGCCGGTTGAGGCTAAATCTGAGGTGAAGGTTGAGACAGCTCCCGAGGCTGCTCCCGAGGCTGAGGCTAAGCCGGCTGCGAAGCCTGCTGCCAAGAAGACCACGACGCGCAAGACGACGGCCAAGAAGGCTACGACAACCAAGGCCGCTGCCACCAAGACCACCGCTGCCAAGGCAACTACCGCCAAGGCAACGACTACGCGCAAGCGCACGACCGCCGCTGCCAAGAAGGCCGCCGAGGCCGAGGCTGCTCCCGAGGTAAAGGCCGAGACCGCCGAGACCAAGCCGGCCAAGAAGACTCCGGCCAAGACTGCAGCCAAGAAGACGACCGCGACCAAGACCACGACCGCCAAGAAGGCCACGGTCACAAAGTCGACCAAAACCAAGGCTGCCGCAAAGCCGGCCGCCAAGGTCGAGGAGACGCCTGCCGAGTCCAAGGCCGAGGCAGCTGTCGAGGCCAAGCCGGCCGCCAAAACCACAACGCGCAAGCGCGCTACGACGACGGTCAAAAAGGCCACGGCCAAGACCGCTGCTCCCAAGGCAGAGGCTAAGGCCGAGGAAAAGCCCGCAGTAAAGGCCGAGCCGACTCCGAAGGCCGCTGAGGTCAAGACCGCTCCGAAGGCTACGGCAAAGACCGAGCCCGCCAAGGAGGTCTCGGTCTCCCCCGCCGCTCCCACTGAGGAAAAGGCTCCTACCAAGAAGACCTCCGTCCGCAAGGCAACGGCCGCCCGCAAGCGCCGCTAATCCGGACGATTAAAACTTAATCCTCAACGCAAAAGAGGGCGCTCAACCAGGCGTCCTCTTTTGCGTTGAACTTCTCTATTAAAAAGAGGGCCGGTTTACTACGACAAAATGGCTCCGGCCGACCACGGCTGGTAATCTACGAAATTGGCAACGCCTCTACCTGCGGTTTTAATATCACCAAAATGACCGTAGTTGAGATCATTCAATTTATCATAGTAAACCGGGGTACTTTTGTTTGGCTACAAATAGTATCGGTATAGGCATTATTGAATATCGCGATAATTTGAATGGTAAAACGATTTTCTAGGACAACCGTTCGCCGATGGTAAACGGATGTTGTTTATACAGCCTGTGTACAACAGATATACTTACATCCTGTGCGTAAAGCCCATGGCCCGCAGGCCGTGATTCTATTGAACTGGACCGTATTATGAGATTGATTCACAACAGCCGTCTGTCGCAGTTTCGTACTCCGTTTGGCGCTGTGACCACAGGAACTTCCGTTTCGCTCTCGGTGATTTTGGAGGATGCCGACCCCAACCAGGCAACGCTCACCCTGCGCACCTGGGTCGATGAAATCGGTGAGTCTCTGTATCCCATGACGCACGAGGGCGACGGCATATTTACCGTAGAGCTTGAGTGCACTGAGCCCTGTCTTATCTGGTACAGCTTTATCTGCAACATCGAGGGCCAGCCTGTGGTACGCCTGGGTGCACCGCAGGGTCGCACCGGTGGCGAGGGTGTGACCTACAACTACGCCGAGGTTCCGTCCTTCCAGATTACCGTCTACAAGCACCGAGAGAACCGTCCCACTTGGTACGAGCGCGGTATGGTCTACCAGATCTTCCCCGACCGCTATGCACGCGACGAAAACTGGCGCGAACGCACGCTTGCCGAAGTTGAAAAACCGCGCAACGGAATCCAGCGCCGCATGGTCGAGGACTGGAACGAACCGCCCGAGTACGAGCGTGCCGAAGACGGCTCCATCAAGACCTGGGATTTTTACGGCGGCTCGCTCAAGGGTATCCAAAATGACCTGCCCCGCATTGCCGAGCTAGGCTTTACGGCCATCTACCTCAACCCCATCTTTGAGGCCGCGAGTAACCACCGCTACGACACGGCCGACTACACCAAGATCGACCCGATCCTGGGCACCGAGCAGGACTTTACCGAGCTGTGCAAGGCAGCCGAGAAGCTGGGCATCTCCATCATCCTGGACGGCGTCTTCAACCACACGGGCGACGATTCGATCTACTTTAACCGCTACGGCAATTATCCCGGCGTCGGTGCTTGGCAAAGCGAGGACTCGCCGTGGCGCGATGCGTTTTACTTCCATGAAGACGGTTCGTATGACTGCTGGTGGGGCGTGGGCAACATGCCCGCCATCAACGAGAGCTCCGAACTGGTGCGCGAGCGGCTCCTGGGCAAGGACGGCGTGATCCGCAAATGGCTGCGCGCCGGTGCCCATGGTTGGCGCCTGGACGTGGCCGACGAGCTTTCCGATGACTTCCTGGCCGAGATCAAAAAGGCCGTGCTCGCCGAGAAACCTGACGCGCTGCTGCTCGGCGAGGTCTGGGAAGACGCCTCCAACAAGATCAGCTACGGCCATCTGCGCCGCTACCTGCAGGGCTCTGAGCTCGACTCTGCCATGGACTACCCCTTCCGCGACATGGTCATCGGCTTTTTGATGGGCTACAAGAATGCCTATCAAGCTGCTGAGGACATCGAGACCCTGCGCGAGAACTACCCGCGCGAGGCACTGGCCTGCGCGCTCAATCTGCTTTCGAGCCACGACCGCCCGCGCATTATCTCGGTGCTCGGCGGTGGCCCCGACGAGTCGCAGCTACCCGAGAGCGAGCGCAGCAAATGGCGCCTGGACGAGAACTCGATGGGCCTGGCCAAGAGCCGTTTTTGGTTGGCAACGCTCATGCAGATGACCTTCCCGGGCGTTCCCTCGATCTATTACGGCGATGAGTACGGCCTGGAGGGCCTCACCGATCCGGGCAACCGCCGCACGCTGCCTATGAAGGAAGACCTACACGACTTCGATACGCTGGCCATCCTTAAAAACGCGTCGGCCGTGCGCCGCGCGCTGCCCTTTATGGTTGATGGCGAGATCAAGGCCTTCGCGCTCAACGACGACGTCTTGGCCTACACCCGCACGGGCAAAGACGGCGAGGCCGCGACGGTTATCATCAACCGCAGCCTGCGCAATTCGCACTGCGTGACGATTCCGGCACTCGGCGAATGTGCGAGCGACGTTATCAGCGGCCAGGAGTGCGAGATTCACAACGGTACCGTCACGCTCGATCTGTACCCGCTGGGCTCTTCGATCATCTATCACCATGCCGAGGAGCGCCTGCAGGAGCCGCTCGATCATGGCGCAGGCGTTGTGTGCCACATCACCTCGGTGCCGACCGATGACGGCAAGCCTGGCACAATCGGTGCGCCCACGCGTCGCTTTATCGACCATCTGGCCGCCATGGGCATGCGTTACTGGCAGGTCCTGCCCGTCAATCCCACAGACTTCTTCCGCTCCCCCTATGCCGGTCCTTCGGCCTTTGCAGGCAATATCGACCTGCTGCCCGAGAGCCACGAGGAGCTGGCCGCCGACTTCGTCACCTGGAAGGCCCGCGGCGGCGAGGATGCTGACCCGCTGTACACGGCGTTTAAACATCGCAACGCCGATTGGCTCGAGAAGTACTGCGTCTATATGGCCGTCAAAAAATACTTTGAGGGCGAATCGCGCCACGATTGGCCGGCAGATGTTGCGCGCTACAACGAGCATCTGATCGACGATAAGCGTTTCCACGACGAGGCCGAGCTTCAGGCGTACATGCAGTACCGCTTTGACCTGGCTTGGTGCGAGCTCATGAACTATGCACACAAGAAGGGCATCGAGGTCATCGGCGATATCCCGATGTATGTCTCGGACGATTCGGCCGACGCGTGGAGCGAGCCCGAAAACTTCTGGCTGTCCGACACCGGCAAGGCGATTGAGATTTCGGGCGCGCCGCCCGACAACTTTGCACCCGAGGGCCAGGTCTGGGGCAACCCCACCTTCCGCTGGGATCACATGAAACAGAACGGCTATAGCTGGTGGATGGATCGCCTGCGTCGTGCGTTTTCGCTCTACGACCGCGTGCGTCTGGACCACTTCCTGGGCTTCCACAGCTACTTTAGCATCCCTGCCGGTAAGGCCTGTGCCGACGGTCGCTGGCTTGCGGGACCGGGCAAGGACCTGTTCCAGACGGCCTACGACGAGCTAGGTCCGCTCAACTTTATTGCCGAGGATCTAGGCTATCTGACGCCTGGCGTTCGTGCGATGGCTTCCACCTGCGGCTTCCCCGGCATGGACGTGCTGGAGTTTAGCGACTACGACGTTCGCTGCGGAATTCATCCCACATCGGGCAAGATCCTGTATACCTCGACACACGATACGTCGACGTTGGCCGGTTGGTGCACGCGTTCCTTTGCGGGCGGCGATGAACCGAGCGGCATTGCATTGGCAGGCGAGCTCATGCGCAACGCCCTGGCCAGCGATGCTCCGCTCGTTATGATGCCGCTGCAGGACGTGCTGGGGCTGGGCGACGATGCACGTATGAACGTGCCGGGCGTGGCCACGGGCAACTGGACTTGGCAGGCTGACGAGGCCGACGTTGAGGCAGCCGAGGGCAAAACTGCGAAGCTCCTGCGCAACACCCATAGATTCTGGGGCGAAGCGTGATAAAACCCCCGATATAGGGTACAGTTACAGCTGTTTGAATTTTTGCGGGCAGAGCGATCTGCCCGCTTTGTGCTGAAAAGGAAGTATTATGGCGCGCTATGATTACAAGTGCACGAGCTGCGGCAATGTGTTTGAGGTTGAGCACCCCATGTCCGAGACGCCCGAGGTCGTATGCCCCAGCTGCGGCGCCCCGGCGTCCAAGACATTCTCGGCCAGCGGCATTAAGTTCGACGGCAGCGGTTTCTACAACACCGACCAGCGAAGCGGCGGCTCCAGCACCAACGCCACCAGCGGCTGTTGCGCCAACTGCCCGCATAACCACTAATAACAACGTGGCCCCGTGATCAACTCCGATCGCGGGGCTGATTCTTTAGCAGCCCAGGTTTCCTTATGAGTTGCGGTGAAATAAGGACTGTTTGGCGGGCAGAAGCCGCTATTCAATCCCTATTTCACCGCAACTTAGTAGCTACTTGTGGACCAGGCGGGCGCAGAAGTGGCCGTCGTAGGAGTCGGCGTTTACCGGCACGCTTTGGAAAAGTCCGCGGTCTTTTTGACGTACGGAGACGAGCTTCTTGGCTTGTTCGAACTCGGGTAACTGCAGAATCTGCGCCTCGGAGAGGGGTGCCAAGCTAAAACCTGCGCCCTCGGGAGAAGCCAAAAACGCATCCACGACTTGCGTGTTCTCTTCATCAAAGACCGAGCAGGTGGCATAGATAAGCTCGCCGCCGGCAGCCACGCGGGCAGCAGCCTCCTTGAGCATCGTAAGCTGCAGTTTGGGCAGCTCAACCGTCACATCTTTTTCGGTCAGGCGCCAAGGGATCTCGGGATGACGACGCATGGTGCCGGTGCCAGAGCACGGCGCATCGATAAAGACCGTATCGAACTTAACCGGCTCGCCAAGCATGGCATCAAACGACGTCAGTACTTCATCAAGCTCGCAAGCATCACCCGAAACCGTACGAACGCCCTGAATACCTGCCTTATGCAGGCGAGCGAGATTCTGGTCGCACTTGCGATCATGCAAATCGAGCGCCGTATGCTGACGCTCATAGCCCGCACGCTTGGCCTGGCACATCATCACATAGGTCTTGGTGCCACGGCCGGCACCAATCTCAAGGCAGCAACCAGGGCGCGTGGCAGCTGTGGCGATAAGTTGCGCGTTGAGATCAGAGGCCACCGCGGCAGCACGCTCAAACACACCCGAAGCAACGGTAACCTGGGCATCAACCGGGGCATGGCAGCCCGGGAAGACAGGCGCGACGAGCTGCGAGATATACGGATCGGGCTTGGAAGCAAAAGCGTTCTCATGCAGGGCCAGCGGCGCGGGGGCCAGATTGCCGGCAAAGTTAAGCGCACCCTCTGGCGTGTCAAACGATGCCATAATGCGAGCGCACAGCCATCGCGGCAAGCCCATCAGGCGAGACAGGCGAACCAAGCGTCGCTCAGACTCATCGGCATCCACCGCGGCGGCAAAATCATCGACGTTGTCCGCAACCTTATGCAGAACGGCGTTCGCCAGACCGGCGGCGGACTTAGCACCGCAGCGAACCAGCTCAACTCCCTGACTTACGGCAACGCGGCCAGGCGTATGCAGGTAGAGCATCTCGAAGGCAGAAATACGAAGCGCCATGCGAACGCGCGGCGCAACCTTTTTGGGCTTATCGAGAAACTGATCGAGCAGCTCGTCCAAAATACCCTGCGTGGCGGCAACACCCAGCGCCAAGCGGGCGGCAAAAGCGGAATCGCGCTGGTCAATAGCCTTGGCCGATGCGCGAGAGGACAGCACGTCGCGTGCATACATGCCGCGGCGATCGGCCTCCATCAGCACATCGAGCGCAAGCTTGCGCGCGGGAGACAGCCTGCTCATGACAAAACACCCCAGATAAGATCGGCACCCTGCAGGCCAGCAGACCAAGCAGAAGCAGTCATAGCACGCTTGCCATCGGGCTTAACCTCGAGCAGTTCAACCGAGCCATCAGAAAGGCCCAGGTAAACACGCTTGGCCTGAACGAGAACCTGACCCTCGCCGAGCGACACATCAGCCGCCGCAGCATCGAGCACACGCACGGTCTTGCCGGCAATCACGCAACGAGCAGGCGCGGTATCGGACGAAGCGAGCACATGACGCACGCAATCGAGCGCCGCCATTTGCGGATCCAAGCGCATCTCCTGCTTAGAAATCTTGGCAGCATGGGTAACGAGCGCCTCATCCTGTTCAGTCCACACGGCAGTGCCATCGGCAAGAGAGGGAAGCGTATCGGTAAGCAGTTTGCCGCCGAGCTCAGCGAGCTCCATGGTCAGCGCCTCGGCATGCTTACCGGCAACCGAGGTCGAGGCCTGCGCACAATAGGCGCCGGTATCCACGCCATGCCCAATGCGCATAATAGAAACGCCAGCAATCTCATCACCAGCAAGAATGGCACGCTGAATAGGAGCAGCCCCACGCCAACGAGGCAGCAAGGACGCATGAACATTCACAATACCAAGCGGCGCCATATGCAGCACCTCATCAGGCAAAATACAGCCATAAGCAGCCACACAGAAAATATCAGCCTGGGCAGCCTGGAGCACCTCAACAACCTCAGGCGTCATACGATTAGCCTCAACAACCGGCAACCCCAGCTCAAGCGCCTTAGCCTTAACAGGAGACGGCTCTAGCTTCTTACCTCGCCCACGAACAGCATCGGGACGAGTAATAACGAGCGCAACCTCATTACCAGCCGCAACAAGCGAAGTCAGCGAAGGCACAGCAAAATCAGGCGTACCCATAAACACAATACGCATAAAAGTTAGTCTCCTCTCAACCAAAGCCGAGACGGCTACAAAGAACAGCGGAAAGCCAAGTCACCAGCCCATCCGCAATAACATTTCAACAAGAACAAATATACCCAAAACCAAAGAAAGAGCCGCAATAAAAGCAGCTCTTTCAGCAAAGCACCTATCAGCGAAGACGCCCATCCCTGGCCCGACGGCACCTGGGCGAGACAAGCAGCGTCAACGTAGTCCCCGGGGCGCCTGCCTATATCGTCCCGCGCGCAGTTTCGCAGCGCAGCGAGAATGTTTGAGCACGGGATGATATGTGGGCGCTCAGCACCGGGGACGGACAAACCTACTCCGTCTCGCCCGGTCGAGCGCCGCGGGCCAGGGCATCCTGGTACTCCTTGACTGCCTTGATCCTCTGCATGGGCTTAAGGCGCTCGAACATGGTGTTGCCGTGCAGGTGATCGATCTCGTGCTGTAGGCACACGCAGAACAGATCGCCCGAGGCCTCATAGCGAATCAGGTTGGCGTCCAGGTCATACGCCTCGACGACGACATGGTCGGGACGCTCGATCTCACAGCTAATGCCAGGAATGGATAGGCAGCCCTCGCTATACGGAACGAGATGGTCGCTTTGCTCGACAATCACGGGATTGATGAGCACGTACGGGTCGTAGTCGTTCTTGTCGCTGTAGTCGCAGTCGATGGTAACGAGCTGAATGAGCTCGCCGATCTGCGGAGCAGCCAGGCCGCAACCGCCGTTATCGAACATCATTTTCTTCATCTTCTCGGCAAGCGCCTCGATCGCCGGGGTGATCTCCTCGATGACGGCGCACTCCTGGCGCAGACGAGGGTCGGGCGACAGTACGATTCCGTTGGCTTCCATGGCCATCCTTTCGGTTTGTTACATCAAATCATAGGCATCGACGTCAACGCTCACGCTCACGCCGCGCACAGAGCCCACCTCTTTGAGGCAGGCGTCGATATCATCAGAGACATGGTACCCCACGGGCGACTTCACAAGCAGATGGAAGCGGTAACGGTCCTTGGCTCTCTCGATTACACACGAAGCCGGGCCCAGCACCTGGGGCACGGCGCTCCCCGCCCGCAAAAAGTCGGGCGCGGCGGCATGCCAGCGGCGCTTAAGAAGCTTTGCAATGCGCCCAATGTAGTCCTGCGCGTCGTCTCGGTTCGCCGACCACACCAAGATGTTGACCAGGCGAACAAACGGCGGGTACAGCGCGTCGCGGCGCTGGTCCAGATCGTAGTCGGTAAAGATCGAACGGTCGTGCTCAGCGACGGCACGAATGACCGGATCCTCGGGCAGGTAGGTCTGGATGATGACCTCGCCGGGACGATCGCCGCGACCGGCACGGCCCGCGACCTGCTCCAGCAGATCGTAGGCGCGCTCCCCTGCTCTAAAATCGGGCAGCTTTAACGCAAAGTCTGCATTGACCACGCCCACAAGCGTGACCTCGGGAAAGTCGAGGCCCTTGGCAATCATCTGGGTGCCCAGCAGCACCGCGCAATCGGCCGCATCGAACTGCTCGAGCAGCTTTTTGTGCGCGTCCTTGCCGCGCGTGGAATCGGCGTCCATGCGTATGATGGCGACGTCGTCGGGCAACATCTGGTGGAGAGCGTCCTCGATCTGCTGCGTGCCCAGGCCCATTTTTGCCAGGTAGCGACTGCCACATTTGGGGCAACGGCTCGTGGGCGCGGGATACGGCCGCACGCGCCAAGACGAACCGCATGTGTGACACTGCAGCGTGTGTGTGCGCTCGTGATACGTAAGCGCTGTGGAGCAGTGGTTGCAGGTGGGGACGCAGCCGCACTCGCGGCACATCAGGAATGGCGCAAAGCCACGGCGGTTATGCAGCAACACGGCCTTCTCGCGGCGCCCAACCACACGCTCCAATCCCTCCATCAAGGGTTTTGAGAACATGGAGCGGCTGCCGTGCGAGAACTCGCGACGCAGGTCAGCAATGCGGACCGTAGGCAGCACGGCGTGTCCGGGGCGCTCGGGCATCTCGACACGCGTCCAGGTGGCACCGTTATACATGCCGCGGCGGCAGCGGTCGAGGGCCTCGGCAGAAGGCGTGGCCGACCCCAGCACGAGCGGGCAGCGAAAGCGGCGCGCCATCTCGGCTGCCACCTCGCGCGCATGGTAGCGCGGACTGGACCCCTGCTTGTAGCTGGTCTCGTGCTCCTCGTCAATGATGATGAGGCCCAGGTCGTCAAGCGGGCAAAAGAGCGCCGAACGTGCGCCGACGACCACGCGGGCCGCACCGCTGGCAACCATATCCCACTGGTCCAGGCGCTCGCCGGCCGAAAGCCGCGAATGAAACACGGCGACCGTCTCGCCAAAGCGCGAACGGAAGCGGCCGACGGTCTGGGCCGTCAGCGAAATCTCGGGCACCAGCACGCAGGCCGAGCGACCGGCTGCAAGCACGCGCTCAATGGCGGAGAGGTAAACCTCGGTTTTGCCGGAGCCGGTGACGCCGTCGACCAACACCACGTCGCCATGAGCGTCCAGACGGGCGCGCTCAATCTGCGCGAGTGCCTGTTGCTGGCCGTTGGTAAGGGAGACCGGCGCCTTGCCGCTTGCCGAGGACAGCGTGGTCTGCTCGCTGCAACCGCGCCAGGCACGGCGCTCCTCCACCACCACGACGCCGCGTTTTTCGAGAGCCTTGATGGTCGCCGACATACTGTTATAGAGAAGGTTGAGGTCGCGCATCGTGACAGGACCACACTGGAGCGCCTCGATGAGTTGGCGCTGGCGGACCGCGGTCTTGGGCGGCGTATAGTCGAAGCCCTCGGGCGTGAGCATGACCCAGCGGTTTTGGATAGGCTTGACGGCGGGACGTTCAACCGTCCACACACCGTCGTCGCCCTTGACCACACGGGGGCCGCCACCCGGAGGCAAGAACAGGCGCAGGCACTCGGAAAGCGTCGCGACATACTCGCGGCTCATCCAACGTGCGATGCGGGCGACTTCGGCGGTAAAGAGCGGTTTGCTGAGGATGGCCTCGATGGGCTTGATGCGCACGGGGTCGAGGGCGTTGTTGCCCGGCAGATCGCCCAAATCAGGCGCAATGTCAACGACATAGCCCGCGGCGGCACGGTTACCAAAGTGGACCAGGACCGTGGATCCGATCTGGACCTCGTTGGCAAGGGACTCGGGGATGCCGTAAGCAAACGGTTCCGACAGCGCACGGGTGGGGATGTCGAGGACCACGCTCGCGTAGGCGGCGATGGGCTCAGGTGCAGGCTTAGGCTTCACCGGAGTCTCCTCCGGTTCCGGCGAACCAAACAGCGACAGTTGTTGAGCCATACACCACCTCTAACGAACGGACCTGAAAGGGGTGGGACAAAATAATCAGTAGAGTTTGTCCCATGGCCGATACGAGTGTCGAGCTTGTTGCGTCACTCGAACATGGGACAAACACTACTGATTATTTTGTCCCAGCAACCCACTCATCGGTACAGAAACAAGAGCCCCGCTCGGGGGAACGGGGCTCGGATACATGCGTTTACGCGTCTACTATAGCGCCATCGTGCGGGCGCGGTCGATGCGTGCCAGGCAGTCGTCGCGGCCGACGAGCGCCATGGTCTCGCCCAGCGGGGGGCTCACCATGTTGCCGCAGACGGCGACGCGCACGGCCTGGAACACCACGCGCTTCTTAAGGTCCATCTGCTCGGGCAGCGGCTCAAGCGCGGCGTCGATGGCCTCGGCGGTCCACTTGTCCACGCCCTCGAGCGCGGCCTTGGCGGCATCCAGAATGACGCCCATGCCTTCCTTAGCCAGGCCCTTGTTAACGGATTTCTCGTCATACTCGAGCGTCTCGGCCGTAGCGAAGATGGGAGCGGCGACGGTCACGGCGTCGGCCGGCATCTTGGTGCGCGGCTTGACGATTGCGGCAAGCGCGTCGATCCAGTCCTCGCCGTACTCGATGTTGCCCTCGATGAGACCCGCCTCGTGCAGCTCGGGGACCATGATCTCGTCGGCAAACTGGGCATCGGACATGCCGTTGATGTACTCGGCGTTGACCCAGTCGAGTTTCTTTGGGTCGAAGGTCGCCGGGTTCTTGGAGATGCGGTCGAGCGAGAACTTGCTGGCCAGGACATCGCGCGGGATGATTGTGGTCTCGCCGTCGAGCGACCAGCCGAGCAGCGCCAGGTAGTTGACGAAGGCGTCGGAAAGGTAGCCGGCGTCGCGGTACTCCTCCACCGAGGTGGCGCCATGGCGCTTGGAGAGCTTCTTGCCGTCGGCGCCCAGGATCATGGAGATGTGGGCGAACGTGGGCACGGGCGCGCCGAGGGCCTCGTAGACCATGACCTGACGCGGGGTGTTGGACAGGTGGTCGTCGCCGCGGATGACATGGGTGATCTTCATCATGGCGTCGTCAACGACGGTCGCAAAGTTGTACGTGGGCGTGCCATCGGAGCGGAAGATCACAAAGTCGTCGAGCTCCTTGGCGTCGAAGGTCACCTCGCCGTGGACGGCATCGTGGATACGGACGTCGCCGCGGTCCTCGGGCACCTTGATGCGTAGGACGTAGGACTCGCCAGCCTCGATGCGACGGCGGGCCTCCTCGGGATCAAGATCGCGGCAACGGCGCTGATAGCCCTGGAAGGGGTCCTTGCGCTCCTGCGCGGCCTTGCGATCGGCGTCGAGCTGCTCCTTGGTGCAGAAGCAGGGATAGGCCTTGCCCTCGTCCCAAAGCTTCTGGGCAGCCTGCTTGTACAGGTCCAGGCGCTCGGTCTGGGCGTAGGGGCCAAAGTCTCCGCCCACCTCGGGACCCTCGTCCCAGTCCAGGCCCAGCCAACGCATGGCGCGCAGGATGATCTGCGTGTTCTCGTCGGTGGAACGGGTGGGATCGGTGTCGTCGATGCGCAGGATGAACGTGCCGCCGTTTGCACGGGCGAAAGCCCAGTTATAGATAGCGGTGCGGGCGCCGCCGATGTGCAGCTTGCCCGTCGGTGAGGGTGCAAAGCGGACGCGAACGTCTGATGCCATGGAAATCTCCTCGATTGCAGGATGGATGTCTAACCGCATCAGTATAAAGCATCAAAGCAACCTCCGCACAAAGGGCACCGACCCAGTCATTGGGGACGACCCACTCATTGGGGACAGACTTAAATGAGTAGGTGCGGAAAGGGTGTGAATGTTTGATTTACGCGCTATGATGTGCCCTTGCATAGAGAGCCCGTCGGAATGGTAACGGTCGCCGGGACACGTTTTTGAAAGGACAATCATGTCAGAAGAACTTCGTTCCATCCCACCCCAACACGGGTCCTTTGTTTTTACGTCGGAGTCGGTGACCGAAGGTCATCCCGATAAGATCGCTGACCAGATCAGCGACGCCGTCCTCGACGCAATCCTCGCCAAAGAAATAGAGCTCCAGGAGCAGGGCTACATCGCCCCCAACGGCGTGCCTGCCAACGTGGAGAACGTCCGCTGCGCCTGCGAGACCCTCGTGACCACCGGCACCGTCATCGTCGCCGGCGAGATTCGCACCCAGGCCTACGTCGACGTACAGGAAATCGCCCGCGGCGTCATCCGCCGCATTGGCTACAACCGTGCCAAGTTCGGTTTTGACTGCGACACCTGCGGCGTTATGAGCCTCATCCACGAGCAGTCGCCCGATATCGCCCAGGGCGTCGACGAGTCCTTCGAGACCCAGACCGGCGCCACCACCGACCCGATTGACCTGATCGGCGCCGGCGACCAGGGCATGATGTTCGGTTATGCCTCCAACGAAACCAAGACCCTCATGCCCATGCCGCACTACCTGGCGAGCCGCCTGGCCGAGCGCCTGGCCGCCGTGCGTCACGACGGCACCCTCGCCTATCTGCGTCCCGACGGCAAGACCCAGGTCACCGTGCGCTACGAGGAAGGCAAGCCCGTCGAGGTCACGACCATCGTCATCTCTACGCAGCATGCCGCCGAGATCGAGGACATGGGTAAGATCAAGGCCGACCTCATCGAGCACGTCATCACCCCGGTCATGGCCGCTGAGAACATGCCGTGGGACAACGCGGACATCTACGTGAACCCCACCGGTCGCTTTGTTGTGGGCGGCCCCATGGGCGACACGGGCCTCACCGGCCGCAAGATCATCGTCGACACCTACGGCGGCTACGGCCGTCACGGCGGCGGTGCCTTTAGCGGCAAGGACTGCACCAAGGTCGACCGTTCCGCCGCGTATGCCGCGCGCTGGGTCGCTAAGAACGTGGTCGCCGCCGGTCTGGCCGACCGCTGTGAAGTCGAGCTCGCCTACGCCATCGGCGTTTCCAAGCCCCTCTCAATCATGGTCGACACCTTCGGTACCGCGCATGTTGCCGAGGACAAGATCGTCGAGGCCGTCGAGAAGACCTTCGACCTGCGCCCGGGCGCAATCATCCGCGACCTAGACCTGCGTCGCCCCATCTACGAAAAGACGGCAGCCTACGGTCACTTCGGCCGCGAAGACGCCGACTTCACCTGGGAGAATACCGACCGAGTCGAAGAACTCAAAGCAGCCTGCGGCCTGTAAGCTAGCGGCAAAAGCTACAGCCAAATCGAAACGCACCAAAAGAGGTACCGGACCAACCGGTACCTCTTTTTTATTAACCGGTGGTGAAGATGAGCCGACCTGGGACGCAGAATAGGTTCCCAGCTGATGAATTTTGCAGCAAGCGTGCCCCTACCATGTATCCTAAGTTCCGAGGGCTTTGGTATTTGGTCGATCGCGAGTTCCGCACGAGCCGGAGGCCACTTAATGTGGCCTCCGTGCGAGCCAGGACTGTAGAGCAGGCGACCAAATACCAAAGCCCTCGGAACGACGGGATAGAACAGGAGCGCATATGGCAGGCAAGCCGCAAACACTAGCTACGACCTCGGCATTCGAGATCTTGGGGCCCGTCATGGTCGGCCCCAGCTCATCGCACACCGCCGGCGCCCTGCGGTGCGCCCAAGTTGCCGCCAGCCTGCTGGAAGGCCGCATCACCAAAGTCACCTTTGGCCTGTGGAACTCCTTCGCCCACACCTACCGCGGCCACGGCACCGACCGTGCGCTCGTCGCGGGCATCCTGGGCCTCGACACCGATGACGAAAACATCAAGCAGGCCTTTGACCTCGCACGTGAGCAGGGCCTCGAATATCACTTTGACATCAAGGGCGACGACGCCTCCATCCACCCCAACACCGTCGACATCGATATGGTCGACGCCACGGGCGCCACAGCAGAGGTCCGCGGCGAGAGCTTGGGCGGCGGCAAGATGCGCATCAGCCGCATTAACGGCGTCGGCGTCGACATCTCGGGTATGTATTCCACGCTCTTCGTGGCGCACCAGGACGTCCCCGGCGTGCTCGCAGCGCTCACCAACCTGCTCGCCTACGCCCATGTGAACATCGCCTTCTGCCGCACCTACCGCACCGAGGTGGGCGGCCAGGCCTACTCCGTCTTTGAGACCGACGGCGCACCCGACGACACCGTCGTCCCGATGCTGCGCAAGCTCGACAATGTCGATTACGCGACCTTTATCGAGCTCCCCGGTTCTGCCTCGTCGCTCTCCCCCGGCGTCTCAGCAAAGGAAATCTTCGACGACGGCGAGCAGCTGCTCGATGCGTGCGAGGAACGGGGACTCAGCATCGGCGCCGTCATGGCCCTGCGCGAGGCGCGTCTGACCGGCGAGGCCCACGCCGTCGCCGCCATGCACCGCGTGCTCGACGTCATGCGCGAGGAGACCACGGCCCCCATCGTCAATCCGCAGCGCTCGCTCGGCGGGCTTATCGGCGGCGAAGCAAAGCTTGTCGATGCCACCGGCAGCAACGACCTGAGCTCCAATTTAATGGGCGCCGTCCAGACTGACGCCGTGGCCCGCGCCATGGCCGTGCTCGAGCGCTCGGCCACCATGGGCGTGATCGTCGCCGCCCCCACGGCGGGCTCCGCAGGCGTCGTGCCCGGCTGCGTGCTGGCGCTCGCCGACCACCTGCAGCTCGACGACGAACAGGTCATGGACGCGCTCTACTGCGCAGCCGCCATCGGCCTCAACCTCACCACGAGCGCCTGCGTTGCCGGCGCCGAGGGCGGATGCCAGGCGGAGGTGGGAAGCGCCGCCGCCATGGCTGCCGCCGCGCTGGTGCAGATGCTCGGCGGCACGCCCGAGCAGGCGCTCGACGCCAGTTCCATCGCGCTGAGTAACCTGCTGGGCCTCGTTTGTGACCCCGTCGGTGGCCTCGTGGAGGTGCCCTGCCAAAACCGCAACGCCATCGGCGTGGCAGCGGCCTTTAGCTCGGCACAACTCGCCCTCGCCGGCATTAAGAGCCTGGTGCCGTTTGACCAGATGGCACATGTCATGCTCTCAGTGGGCCACGCGTTGCCGGCCACGCTGCGCGAGACGGCAAAGGGCGGCATCGCGCAGGCTCCGGCCGCACTTTCGGCCTGCGCAAAATGCGGTGTGTGCGGATAGCAACAAAGGACGACTCAAAGGTGGGACAAATGTCCCACCTCTTTTGAATGCCACCGTTTCCGTACCACAAACAACTAGGTAATCGCTATAATGCAAGCCCAGTAAAAACACGATGAGCCGCAAGGCGAAATTCGAAGGATATGCATACGATGTCGCAAAACGATCGAACTCAACTGATTCCCGATCCGCAGCAACCGAGCAGGCACACCGGAGGCGTTCAGTCGCCGCGTCCTATCGCGCCGAGTCACGGTCAGCAGCGTGGTGCGGCAAACGCTTCCCAACGCCCGAACCAGCAACGTCAGCAGCGCCAGGCAAACGGCAATGCGCCCAAGCAGCCCCCCACGCACGCTCAGGGCGATCGCGGCCCCGCGCGCAAACCCGCCGAGAACAATAAGTCGGGCAAAAAGACGACGCTCTTTGTCGTCCTGGGTCTTATCGTCATTGTCTATATCGTAGGCGTCGTAGCGTTTTCCCAGCTAGCCTACCCCAACACCACCATCGCCGGCGTCGACGTCTCGTTCTCCAACGCTTCGTCTGCCGCCACCAAGGTCAACTCGGCATGGAAGCACTATAAGCTCACCGTGACAGGCGATGACTTTAGCTGGACGTATCAGCCCGAGTCCGATGAGCCCATCGTCGACGGCGAAGCTGCCGCAAAAGAGATCATCAGCCACAACGAAGCCTTTGTATGGCCGGTCCGCCTTGTGGAATCCTTAAGCGGAAAGACCAAAACAACCGCTACCTCCAACGAAGTCGATCTTGATCAAGACGTCGACCTGTCCATGCTCTCCGACACTTTTGACCAAAAGAAGTTTGAGAAGGATCTGGGCGCCGCCATCGACGAGTTTAACGAGGGCCGTTCGGGCACGTTCGAGGCCAATAGCTCCTATGACGAGCAGGCCGGCAAGTTTACCGTCGAGAAGGCGCGCTCCAACGAAAAACTCGACCGCGAGCATGTCATTAAGTATGCCGAACTCGAGCTTGCCTCGCTGTCCGAGACCGTAGACCTTTCCAAGCTCGGCAACGATGCCTATGAACCGCTCAATGGAACGCTGACCGATGATCAGATTCAGGCCGCATGCGATGCCGCCAATAACTTCTTGGGCGTCAACGTGATCCTCAAGCTTAACGGCGAGGATGCCGGCAAGGTTGATGGCAGCTCCGTGTTGCAGTGGATCAGCTTTGCCGATCCGGCCAACCCCACGCTCGATACGTCGCAGATCAGCAGCTGGGCAGCCGAGCTCGCCAACGGCTTTAATACCGTGGGCTCCACTCGCTGGTGGACGCGCGCCGATGGCAAGCAGTGCGCCGTCGAAGGCGGCGACTTTGGTTGGTCCATCGACAGCAGCTCGCTCGCCAAGCAGGTCGAAGACGCCATTAACAACAAGCAGACCGGCGAAATCGAGATCAAGTACTCCCAGAAGGCCGACACATTTACCGCCAAGGGCGAGCCCGACTGGAAGGCCTATATCGACGTCGACCTGTCCGAGCAGCATGCGCGCTACTACGACGAGAGCGGCAACATCGTGTGGGAGGCCAACTTTATTTCTGGCAAACCGGGCGAAGACGCCACCCCCGAGGGCGTATGGCAGATCAACAGCAACGATGGCGCCAGCAAACTCATCGGTGCCAAGGACCCCGAGACCGGCAAGCCCAAATACGAGAGCCCGGTAAGCTACTGGATGCCGTTCGAGGGCAATATGGTCGGATTCCACGACGCCACCTGGCAAAACGATTCGAGTTTCGATAACGCCGAATCGTACAAGTGGTGCGGTAGCCACGGTTGTATCAACCTGCGTCTGGCCGATGCCAAGTCGCTCCACGAGCGCATCAAAGTCGGCCTCTGCGTGGTCGTGCACTCGTAACGCAGCTAACGTCTACAACAAGTAAACAGCACGGCGACAAAACTTACAGTACCGTCATCCGCAACTTCTATACGCCCGCCTATCGCGACGGGCGTATATACTTATCGGAGCCATATCGATAAAGGAGACGCTATGTCCAAGGTCCCCACGATCAATCCGGGTCCTGACGATTCCGATCGCATGCCCCAAGATGCCACCGAGACCCTGCCGATTATCAGCGCTGCAGACACCAAGCAGCCCCAAACGAGTCTCGACGATTCGACCGATATCTCCGATGAAGAAGCCTATGCAAAGCTCAAGGCAAAGCGTGCCGAGCGTCGGCGCAAAAAGCTGATTCGACGCGGTATTGCCGCCGGCGTCGTTGTTGCCATCGCGCTCATTGCCATCATCGCAACGCTGGTCATCAACGCGCAACCCGCAGGCACCAACGGACCGGTGACCGACATGGTCACCGAAGGCACGTTTACCACCACAGTCGAAGCCAAGGGGCAGCTTAAGCCCATCTCGGCATCGGTCGTCTCCCCTTCTGTCGACGGTACGGTTGAAAAGATCAACGTGCAGGCCGGACAGAGCGTCAACGAGGGCGACGTACTCATGACCATTAAGAACGACGCGCTCGATAGCGCTGTTTCCGAGGCGCAGCGCGCGGTCGCGGCCGCCCAGGAAGACCTGAACAATGCAAAGGTGGCACTCGCGGCCGCACAGGCCGCACCGACAACGGACAGTGACGAATCGACCGGCCCATCGGACGCAAACGCCAACGCAAATGCCGTCTCGACCGCCCAGCGCAACCTCGCCTCGGCCCAGGCAACGCTGGAGCAGGCAACTGCAAAGGCGGCCGAGCGCACCGTAAAGGCCCCCAGTTCGGGCAACATCGTCGAGCTCAACGCCAAAGTCGGTGCCACGGTGACCGGAGGCACGATCATGGGCGAAGGCGACACGAGCGGCGGCAAGCAGTGCATGCAAATCGCCGACCTGTCCAAGATGAAGGTGACGGTTCAGGTGGGCGAAAAGGATATCGCCAAAATTGCCGTGGGCCAAAGCGCCAACGTGACCTATCCCGCGTTTCCCGATATCGTGAGCCAGGGCACCGTCACGGCTATCGCCTCGGTGGCAAACTCTGACTCCGGCTCCGGTAGCGGCGGCAGCGTGACCTTTAACGTCGACATCCTCATCGAAGCACCCGACAGTCGCCTTAAGCCGGGTATGACTGCCGAGGTCTCGGTAGTGACCGAGAAGCTCGACGACGTGGTTATGGTGCCGACCATGGCGCTGATGACCGAAGATGGCGAGCACTATTACGTCAATCTGGCCACCGATTCGGAAGGCAAGAAGACGCGCCGCGTGAAGGTGACCGTCGTGACGCAAAACGACAACGAGGCTGTAGTCGGTAAGACGCAGGTCAAGCGCGACGACCAGGGCAACGAGATCAACCCAGACGTCCCGGTTACCAAGTTACGCGACGGCGACACCATCGTGACGGATACCGGCGCAGGCATGACGGCAGACGGCGGCGACAATATGTCTGCCGACGAGGGCAAGTAATGCGTCCCGTCATCGACATCCGCAACGTGCACCGCATCTTTGAGAGCGAGGCCGGTTGCGCCCACATCCTGCACAACGTGAGCCTGGCGGTGAACCCCGGTGAGTTCGTCGCCATCACCGGCCCCTCGGGCTCGGGCAAGTCGACGCTCATGAACATCCTGGGCTGCCTGGACAAGCCGACGGCGGGTGATTATTTCCTGCAAGGGCTCAACGTCGCCGAGCTCGACGATGATGAGCTCACCGAGGTGCGCGCGCTGAGCATCGGCTTTGTCTTTCAGAGTTTTAACTTGCTGCCGCGTCTGACGGTGATCGAAAACGTCATGCTGCCGCTGTCCTACACCAATGTGCCGCGTAGCCAGCGCGAGATGCGCGCCGTGCACGCGCTGCAAGCCGTCACACTGCCGGTCGACCATTGGGACCACCGCATATCGGAACTCTCGGGCGGACAGATGCAGCGCGTCGCCATCGCGCGCGCCCTCGTCAACGACCCGCCCATCATTTTGGCCGACGAGCCAACGGGAAATCTAGACTCGACAACCGGGGCGCTCGTCATGGAAACCTTCCACAAGCTCCAGAAACGCGGCAAGACCATCGTACTCATTACGCATGACCCCGGCATCGCCGCCGAGGCCGATCGAGCCGTAACCATCCGTGACGGGCGAATCCATGACGGCGCATATGTCGCGCATACACCGAATACGTTACGCGGGGCCGTCAAAAACCTGCCCGAGATTTCTGCAACCACCAATCAGCCGAAAGGAGCGAAGGCATGAGCACCCGCGATCTTGTCCAAGAAGCCCTTCACTCGCTCGAGGCCAACAAGGGACGCAGCCTGCTCACCATCCTTGGCATCGTCATTGGCATCGCCTCGGTCATCGCCATGACTTCGCTCATCGGCGGTATCCAAAACAGCCTGGTCAACAGCCTGGGCCTCAATGCAGCCCGCATGGTAGAGATCTATTCGTCCCAAGAACTCACCGATTCGGATGTGGAAAAGCTTCGCAAACTGGTGCCGCAGATTGAGCAGATCGGCATCGTCGATAGCGCCTATTCCGAGTACAAGGTCGGGGATAAAAGCTATACCGTCATGGCACACGGCGTCGATAGCGACATGCTCGATGCCGTGGGCGCCAGCAAGCTCGTTGCGGGACGTGTCTATTCACAGGCAGAGACTCAATCAGGCTCGCGCGTGGCGCTCATCAGCCGCGGCGGCGCCGATCAGCTTTACGGCAACGAACAGGACGCACTGGGGAAAACCATCAAGGTGTCCAACGGCGAGGTGCAGATTGTAGGCGTGATTGATGGCGGCAGCGACTCCATGGGCTCGCTCACGCTGTATATGCCACGCGAAACCATCTCCGGCCTGTTTGGCGACGAGAATCCTTCATTTCCCAGCGTGACGGCACTTGCCGCCGAGGGCACAGACATGGACGAGCTCTGCAAGACCATCGAGTCTAAGGTGCGCGCGATGAAGGGCATCTCGGAGGATGATGAGTACGACAGCGTATCGACGACCTCCATGAAAAGCGCCATCGATGCACTCAACTCGTTTATGGGCGCCTTCTCGCTCATCATGGGCGCTGTCGCCAGTATCTCACTGCTTGTCGGCGGAATCGGCATTATGAATATGATGCTTACCAACGTGACTGAGCGCATCCGCGAGATCGGTATTCGCCGTGCCTTGGGCGCCAGTCGCCGCGATATCACCGCGCAGTTTTTGGCCGAGTCCTCGGCGCTGTGCGTCACCGGTGGCCTGCTGGGTGTCCTGATTGGCTATCTGCTGGCCTGGGGCCTCGCGATGTTTGCCGCAGGATCAGGGGTTCTCAACGAGCTCGGTGCCAGTGGGGAGATCACACCGAGCTTTTCAATCGCCACGGTGCTGCTGGCCTTCGGCGTCTCCGTCGGCATCGGCGTAATCTTTGGCTTCTACCCCGCTCGCCGCGCGGCAAAGCTCAACCCGGTGGAGTGCCTACGCTACCAGTAAGCCACCACCAGCTACCAGTAAGCCACCACCAACAAGTTGCGGTGAATTAGGGACTGAATATGCTATCTAGCAGCAAAAACAGACACTATTTCACCGCAACTTATTGAAGGGCTGTTTGCGCCAGTTCTGGGCGTCGTCCTCGAGCTATTGATGGATGACGGGCTTGTACGGGTCGAGCTTGCTCGGGACGCTCCTCCTCGCGGACGGGAGGGCGCGCTAGGCGCGGCAAGCGCCTAGCGCGCGAACTCCCGTAAGAGCGCGTCTTCCACTTCCCGAAGCGAAAGGGCCCCGCTTCCCTCGGCGGGACGGGTGACCACGATGCAGCGCGCTCCCACGTCGCGCGCGGCGGCGAGCTTCTCGGCCGTGCCGCCTACGGTTCCCGAGTCCTTAGTCACAAGCCACTGGGCGCCCACCTGCCGAAGCATCGCCTCGTTGAGCTCGCGGGTGAAGGGCCCCTGCATGCCGATGACGTGCGACGGCGAAAACCCCGCGTCGATGCACTTCGTTATAGCACCGGGCAGCGGGAGCACACGCACGAAGAAGCGCTCCGCGAAATCGGCGACGCTCGTGTAGGGAGCAAGCTCCTTGCTCCCCGTCGTGAGAAGCGCGCGACCCGGGTTCTCGGAGAGAAAGCGCGCCGCGCAGGCGATCGACGCGACCGCCACGACGCCTTTGGGCAGCGCCTCGACCGGGCGCGCAAGGCGCAGGCATCGTGCACCCACGGCGAGCGAAGCGGCCCGGATGTTGCCGCTTGCGAGCGTAGCGAAGGGGTGCGTGGCGTCGACGACGATGCACGCGCCGGAAAGCTCGCGCTCCATGTCGGCATCGTCGAGCCTGCCCGCATGCACCTCGATGCCCGGAAGCTCGCCCAAAAGCTCGCCTCCGTACTCGGTTGCCGCGTAGGCACGGGCGGGGATGCCCGCCCTGCTCGCCCATTCGCACAGAAGGCGGCCCTCGGTGGTGCCGGCGAAGATGCGCAGCGCCGGCGCGGATGCGGGCGCCGTCACTTCGGGCCGCCTGGGCGCGTGATCTGGTAGAGCAGCGCGTTCATAATGGCAGCCGCCACGGTCGAGCCGCCCTTGCGACCCCTCGCGACGATGGCTGGCACGCGTCGTGCGAGTAGCTCCTCTTTCGCCTCGACCACGTTCACAAACCCGACCGGCACCCCAACGACGAGCGCGGGCGCGATCTTCCCCGCGTCCATGAGCTCGGCGAGGCGCAGAAGTGCTGTGGGAGCGTTGCCGACGGCCACGATGAGCGGACCCTCGATGCCGCAAGCTTTGTCCATGCTCGCAACGGCGCGAGTCGTGCCCGCGGCGCGCGCCGTTGCGGCGACATCAGGGTCGGCCATGAAGCACACGGCCTTGCAGCCGAGCTTCGCGAGCGCGGGCTTGCTTATGCCTGCGAGCGCCATGTTCGTGTCGGTGAGCACCGTGGCCCCTGCGCGCAGTGCGTCGAGCGCACAGTGCGCGGCGTCATGGGTAAACACGAGGGAATCGGCGTACGAGAAGTCGGCAGTGGTGTGGATGACGCGCTTCACGACGGGCTCTTCGAGCGGCGGGAACGTGCGGCCGCCGAGCTCTTCGGTGATGATCTCGAAGCTGCGCCGCTCGATGTCGCCGGGCGCCATCTCCTTGGAATCCATCTAGTACTCCACTCCTTCCCTTGCACATATCCCCTGCTCGTAGGGATGTTTCTTGCACCGCATCTCGGTTATGTAGTCGGCCTTCTCCACGATCTTGTGGGAAGGCGCGCGCCCGGTGAGCGCTACTTCGACGCCGCGCGCGGACATATCGAGCGCGCGCTCCACGAGCGCCTCGTCGACAAGCCCCTTCGAAAGCGCGTCGAGCGCCTCGTCGAGCACGAGCAGTCCCTCTTGCGCGCCCTCGAGCTCGGCGAGCGCGGAAGCGAGGTTCCCATCGTGCAGCTCGCACGTCGCGGCAAGTTCTTCCGACGTCATCGACCAGGTAAACTTGTCCGACACCTTCCCCGCGAACACGGGCACGCCGAAATGCTCGGCGAGCAGGCGCACCTCCCCGCTTTCGCCGTCTTTCAGGAACTGCACGACGACGACGCGGCGGCCTGCAGCGAGCATGCGAAGGGCGAGGCCCATCGCCGCCGTGGTCTTGCCTTTGCCGTCGCCATGATACACGTGGATCATACGCCCTCCTCGATAATGCGGTAGACATACTCCATGTCGAGCGCCCCGCGCACGACGTCGGCCAGGCGGTCGAACTCGCGCGCACGGTGATCGGCCGCGGACGCCGCGCCCGCAGCACCCACGACGTTCTCGGGCAGGCCGCGCATGCGCGCGAGCGAGCGCGCGAGGGCGAGCGCCACCCCCGGTTCGTCGAACAGGCCGTGGAGATAGGTTCCGAACACGTTTCCGCAGGCCGCGCCTTCTGGTTTGCCGCCAATCGTGCCCGCAGGAGCGCAGGAGACGGTCGTTTCGCCGTCGTGAATCTCGTACCCGCGCGCCGTCATGCCGTTCCACACCGAGAACGCGCCTTGGGCGCCCGTGATGCGCAGTGCCGACTGGGCGAGGCGCTTTTCCTCCTTGAACACCGTACTTGCAGGGATGAGCCCGAGCCCGCGCGCGGTGCCAGCGCCTTCCCTGCCGTGCGGGTCGGAAAGCTCGTCTCCCAAAAGCTGGTAGCCTCCGCATATGCCGAGCACCGGCGTGCCCGCGCCCGAAAGCGCGCGTACACAGGCTCCGATGCCGCTAGCCGCAAGCCAGCGCGCGTCGTCGAGCGTGGTCTTCGAGCCGGGGAGCACCACCAGGTCGGGTCGGCCCAGATCGGTCGTCGAGGAAACGTAGCGCACGCCCACGCCGGGCACGCGCGAAAGCGGGTCGAAGTCGGTAAAGTTCGACAGATGCGGAAGACGCACGACGGCAACGTCGATGACGCCGCGCGCCTCGCGGGCAGATAGGCGCGGCGCGAGCGAGTCCTCGTCGTCCAGGTCGAGCGTAAGATACGGCACGACCCCCACGACGGGAACCCCGCACATCTTCTCGAGCGGGGCCAAACCCGGGCGCAGGATTTCCACATCGCCGCGGAACTTGTTCACCACAAGCCCCCGCAAAAGCGCGCGGTCCTCGGGCGCAAGGAGCGCGACCGTGCCGTAGAGCTGGGCAAACACCCCGCCTGGGTCGATGTCGCCCGCGAGCAGCACGGGGGAGGACACGGCGCGCGCGAGCCCCATGTTGACGATGTCGTTTTCGGCAAGGTTGATTTCGGCGGGGCTGCCGGCGCCCTCGATGACGATGACGTCGTTTTCCTCAGCGAGCGAATCGAACGCCTCCAAAATCTGCGGCATGAGCGCCTTCTTTCGCGCGAAGTAGTCCCTCGCAGCGAAGGCTCCCTGCGCCTTGCCGGCCACGATGAGCTGGCTTCGGTGGCCGCTTTCAGGCTTGAGCAGGATGGGGTTCATGCGCACGTCGGGCGCGATGCCGCACGCCTCGGCCTGCATGATCTGGGCGCGCCCCATCTCGAGCCCGTCAGCCGTGACACCGCTGTTGAGTGCCATGTTCTGGCTCTTGAAGGGAGTCACGCGTAGGCCGTCCTGCGAAAGCACGCGGCACAGCCCCGCCGCAAGCAGGCTCTTCCCCGCGTTCGACATGGTGCCCTGGATCATGATGGGCTTCGCCCTACCCACGGGTATCGACCTCCTTCGCCGAGCCTCGGCCATCCGCGCCCGCCATAGCGCCGCTGAAAGAAGCGCCGCCTCGTTCGTCGGGTTCGCCTTCGCCCGATGCACCTTCCGCCCGAAGCGCGCAGCTGAACGCCATCGCAAGCCGGGCATTCTCCTTGCGCGTGCGCACCGCGACGCGGCACCAGAAACGGGACAGTACCGAAAACGAGTCGCACGTGCGGACCAAAACCCCCTGTTTATACAGGCGCTCGGGGATGTCTTTCGCCGGCGTGCGGACTAAAAGGAAGTTCGCATCCGACGGCACGACGGAAAGCCCGAGCGAGGAGAGCTCGTGGGAAAGCCACGCTCGCTCGCCCGCCAATACATCGCGCGTGCGCGAGACGTATTCGACGTCTTCCAGGGCGGCGATGCCCGCGGCCTCGGCGACCGAGGAGACGGGCCACGCCTGCCCCGCCCGGCGAATCCCCTCGATGAGTTGGGTGTTTCCGCTGATCAGATATCCCAACCGCAACCCCGCCATTCCGTAGAGCTTGGTGAACGCGGAGAGCACGGCCACATGGCGCGAACACGCGGCGCGTGCGGCCACGCTCCTTTCGCGGGCGTCGGGCGCAAATCCGAGGAAGCACTCGTCCACGACGAGCAGCGCGCCCACCTGCTCGCAGCGACAAGCCGCGGCATCGATCACGCTGGGGTCGACGAGGCGCCCCGTCGGGTTGTTCGGATTGCAGAGGTACGCCACGTCTCCCGGCCCCTCGATCGCGCGGGCGAAGGAGGCGGGCACGTCGAAGTCGTCCGCTTCGGAGAGCGGGAACTCCTGCACGCATGCGCCGTAGTACGATGCCGCCTCCGCATATTCAGAGAACGTCGGCGCGCACACGACGATGCGTTTCGGGCGCACCGCCGCGGCGAGCCGCCAGATGATGTCGGACGCGCCCGCGCCGCAGACGATAGTATCTTCGGGAATGCCCTGGTCGCGCGCCAGGGCGCGAACGAGGGCGAGGCTTTCCCTATCGGGGTAGGCGTCGATTCGAGAAAGCGCCTTGCAAGCTGCGGCGACGGCGCGCGGCGAGGGGCCTGCCGGATTCACGTTCACCGAGAAGTCGATGAGGTTGGAGGCGCCCCCTTCGCAAGCGATGCCGAGCGATTGCGCGCTGCCCCCATGCGTGCGGGCGCGCAGGATTCCCCCGGCAGCCCGGGGCGCGGCGTGGTCTTTCCTCATGCCATCGCCCCCACGGCGAGCACGACCGCCGCGCGCGCGGCGCCGAAGACGACGAGCGCGCATACGGACGCGGCGAGCATGAGCCTTGTCGCCCGGGCGATGTCGCCCCACTCGATTTCGCGGGACGCGTCGCCTATCGTCGGTTTCTCAACGAGCTTGCCGAAATACACCGCGGGTCCTGCCAGGCGCAGTCCGAGCGCACCCGCGCACGCCGACTCGGTCTGCGCCGCGTTCGGGCTCGCATGGCGACGCCTGTCGCGGCGCCAGATGCGCGCCGCCCCGCGCGCGTCGAGCCCGACGATCGGGCACACGGCGATCATGAACAGGGCCGATAACCGCGAGGGAATCCAGTTCACCGCATCGTCGAGGCGCGCCGAGGCGCAGCCGAAGTCGATGTAGCGCTCGTTTTTGTAGCCCACCATGCTGTCGAGCGTGTTCACCGCCTTGTACGCCATGCCCAAAGGCGCACCCCCGATCATAAGGTAGAAAAGCGGCGCGATGACACCGTCGCTCGCGTTCTCCGCCACCGTTTCCACGGCGGCGCGCGCGACGCCCTGCTCGTCGAGAACAGACGTGTCGCGTCCCACGATGAGCCCGACAGCTTCACGCGCCGCGACAAGGCCGCCCCTCGAGAACGCACGGGCCACGGCCAGGCTCTGGCGGCGCAGCTCGCATGCCGCGAGAATCTGATAGCTCGCCCATGCCTCGGCCACGAAGCGCAGGCCGGAGTGAACCATGCCGCAAAGATGCAGGATTCCCCAGGTCAAAAGCCCACACGCAAGCGGAAGCGCCACGGCGAGCACAAGTCCTGCGGCGCGCGTGCCCGCGGACGTTTGCGGGAATGCGCGCCGCAGGCGGCCTTCGGCCCACGTGATCGCGCGCCCCATGGCGACGACGGGATGGGGAAGCCAGCGCGGGTCGCCGAAGGCAAGGTCGGTCGCGAACCCGGCGGCGACGGCAAGAATCGTCATCACCGGGCATCGCCCCCCGAAGCGGGGCGAACGTCGCGAAGGCAGCGCCCATCCCAGGTGGCGGCCCATGCGCCGCCCGGCTCGGTATGCACGTCGAAGTATCCAATTTTCGGGACAGCTAGCTCGGAGAGCAATGCTTTCACGGTACCCGCGTGAACGACGAAGACGGCGCGCCCACTCCCCTGGACGCGCTCCGATTCGCACGCCTCCCGAAACGCCGCGACGACGCGGCGGGTGAAATCGCTCTTGCCCTCGCCATGCGGGCAGCGCGTCTCGCACCAGGAGTCTACCCAAGCGCGGTAGCGCGCATCCTCTTTAAGCTCGGCGGCGCTTCGCCCCTCGAAGTCGCCGAAATCCATCTCGCGCAGACCGGGGCACGCAATAAACTCCGCGTTCGGGAAGAGGATGCGCGCCGTCTGGTCGGTGCGGGCCATGCCGCTCGTGATAACACGGAACACGTCACGATAGCACGCGAGGTCGCGCAAAGCGCGCTCACCCGCGCTCGACAGGGGCTCGTCGGTGCCCGCCCCGCTGTAGCGATGGTCTTCCGTGCCCGCCGTGGCACCATGGCGCACGAAGACGACTTCCAAAGGCGCGCCCGCACCCTGCGCCCCTCGAGGCGCATCGACAAGGTTTCCTTTGATGACCTGGGGTATCCCGCACGTCATGCGCACGACGACATCGGCGCGCGCAGCGAGCGCGCATCCCAGGCGCCCCGCGCGCTCGCGCCATTGGGCGTCTTCCGCACGCATAGGGATGACCCCCGAGCCGACCAAGGACAGAATCACTACGTCGAAGCCGATCAGCCGCTCGAGCGCCCGGTCAGCGTCGAGCGCGCGTACGAGTTCCTCAGCACGGTAAGCGACACGGCCGGCAAAAGCCGCGGGCACGCCGCCCTCCGCAAACTGCGCCGCGTCGACGAAATCGTCCGCCGCGAACCCGAGCTTTTCGCGCACGAAGGTCCTCTTCCCCGAATGCGCGCCACCTACCACGAGCATCATAGGAGCATGCCCCCCGCCACCAGCATGGCAAGCATCGCGAGCTCGGCCCATTGCAGAAACCATCCGGCCAAATCCCCCGTCACCCCGCCGAAGCGGGACAGGGCAACATGGCGGTACCACGCGAGCGCCAAAAGCCCCGCCACAGCCATAAGGGCGCCGACGGCCTGAGCGCACGCGACCATCCCTGCAGCCGAAGCCGCAGCGAAAGCGCAAAGCGGCACGATGATCGCCGCGCGCTTCTTCGCAGGCGAGAGCCCCGCGGCCATGCCGTCCGCCCGCGCGGCAGGCCAGCATTCAACGGCGAGCCCCGAAAGCGAGCGGGAGAACACGAGAGAGCACAGAAGCGCGAGGAACGCCCCCGCCGTAAGCGACAGCGCGGTGAAAAGGGAAAACTGCAGAATAAGGTACACAACAACACCGATGACCCCGAAGGCGCCCGCTCGCGGGTCGTGCATGATCTCGAGCTTTCGCTCGCGCGGGGCCCAACTTGCAAGCGCATCGGAGGTGTCGCAGAGCCCGTCTAGGTGGATGCCTCCCGTCACCGCCACAGGCAGCGCCACGAGCACGGCCGCGACGATGGTCGCGGGCACGCCGAGCAAGTTCGCCACGTACCCCCACGCCGTCATGAGGAAGCCTTCCGCAAGGCCCACCAGGGGAAACGCGGCAAGCGCATGGGTTGACCCGAAATCGGTCCAGGCCGATTTCGGGACGGGGATGCGCGAGAACGTTCCGAACGCCGCGCCGATTGCCTCTACTATCTTCACCTTGTAGGTCCTTCGCCTTTCATCCACACGGGAATCCCGCATACCACTTCGACTGCGCGGTCGGCCAGCGCCGCCACACCCGCGTTCACGCGCGCGAGCGCGCGCCTCCATGCCTCGGTCCCTTCATCGTAGCGCATCCCATCGGCGAACACGTCGACGGTGACCACCACCGTATACGCAGCGGCCTGAGCGAGCCGTTCAATGCCTCCGAGCACCTCGCGCGCCGCAGCGTCGGGGTCACGCGGGGACAAGCCGCCTTCCGCGAAGAGCTCGTTCGCAACCAGGTTGCCCACGTCCTCCAAAAGAAGCGTGCAGCCGCGCGGAAGCCCGGGCACTGCGGCGCCCACGTCACGCGTGCACTCGAGGGTAGAAAACCCCTTGCCCTCGCGCAGCCCCCGATGGCGCGCGATGCGGCGGGCGCCCTCTTCCCCGAAGGGCTCCATCGTTGCCAGGTACACGCGGGGGCCGTCGTGCCCGAGGCACAGGGACTCGGCGTAGGCGCTCTTGCCGCTCGCGGCGGCGCCGATGACGAGTGTCACCGTCATTTCCCGGCCTCGAAATGCTCGTAAGCAGCCATGCCAGTCGCCGTGAACGTCTTCCCATCCCGGTACACGCGCAACGCCGAATCCAGAAGGGGCAGATACGCCATGGCGCCCGCGCCCTCGCCCAAGTGCATGCCTGCGTCGAGTGGTGCCTTTATGCCGAGCTCGCGAAGGAGCTCCTGGCTTGCGGGTTCGCTTGATGCGTGGGTGCCCACGAGGTAGCCCAAGGCGTTGGGGCACAGGCGCGCCGCGCACAGGGCCGCCGTGCAGGATATGACCCCGTCGAGGAGCGCCGGCGCCTTCGAGGCCGCGGCCCCCAGGTAGAAGCCACACATCGCCGCGATGTCGAAGCCGCCCACCTTCGAGAGCACGTCGATCGGGTCGGCGGGATCGGGCGAGTTCGCGTCGATAGCGCGCTCGACCACGTCGCGCTTGCGCGCGAGCGATGCGTCCGAGAGCCCCGCGCCGCGCCCGACGAGGCTCCGCGCGTCCGCCCGGATGAGCACCGCGGCCACCGCCGCCGAGGTGGTCGTGTTGCCGATGCCCATCTCGCCCGAGGCCAGAAGGCGCACGCCGGCGCGGGCAAGCCCGCACGCGACGGCGATACCGACCTCGATCGCGCGCACGGCCCCATCGCGAGACATAGCGGGGCCGTGCGCGATGTTGCCGCTCCCCCGCCGCACGTTCGCGCGCACCATGCGCGCGTCTTCTATACCCCGGGCCATACCCACGTCGACGGGCACGACCTCGGCACCCGCGAACGCCGCCATGCGGCAGGCGCTCGTGGCCCCCTCGCACATGTTGCGCGCGACGGCTCGCGTCACGTCTTGCCCGCTTTGCGACACGCCTTCGGCAACGACCCCGTTGTCGGAGAAGAATACCGCGAGCGCACGGGGAAACTCGGCCACCTCGGCGCTCCCCTGAGCTGCGGCGATACACGCGACGGCGTCTTCAAAGTCGCCCAATCCCCCCAAGGGGTGCGCGATGGAATCCCACGCGGCGTACGCGGCGGCGCGGGCACACTCGTCTGCGGGCGCGATCCGGGAGAGCGTGGCTTCGAGCACGGCGCCCGGCGCCGACGAGAACGCACGCTCGACTTCCTCGCGGATGCAGGCAAGCGCGGTTTCGGTTGCTTCAGCCATGCAGTCTCCTCTCTACGAACGACGCTGCGGCAGACGCGAACGCGCGCGCAACGTCGGGGTTCGCAGGATAGTACACATGCGGGAAGCCCGCCACCAGGGACGGGGTAGTCGTCATGCACGGCCAGCCCTTGTCGCGCCGGGGCTTCTGCGCCCAGAAGTCGCCGCCCGGGCAGGCGGACTGCCAGTAGTGGAACTCGTGCGCGCGGATGCGTGTGCCGCGCGGCCCGTAGAGCCCGTCGCGTTGGGAAGTGAGCTCCACGTACCCGAAATGGGACAGCCTTCCCCCGTTCTCGCTTGCGCCCTCAAGGGCGCCCGCAACAGGCCAGCGCCGCCCCTCGCTATCGGCGATTTCGCGCTGCAGGTACAGAAACCCACCGCATTCGGCGACCGTCGGCATGCCGGATTCCACCGCGCGCCGCACCGCCTCGCGCATCGGCGCGTTCTCGGAGAGCTGCCGCGCATGGAGTTCCGGGTAGCCGCCCCCCAGATAGAGGGCGCTTGTCCCCCGGGGCAACTCGCTATCACACAGGGGGCTGAAAAAGGCCAGCTCGCAACCCAGGTCCTCGAGCGCGCGCAGGTTCTCCTCGTAGTAGAACGAGAACGCCTCGTCACGCGCGACGGCGACGATGGGCCGCGTTCCCGCGATCGGCTCCAACCGGTAAGGTTCCTCGCGGATATCGGGTGCCGTCGCCGCTATTTCGAGCAAGCGGTCGACGTCGACGCTCTTTTCCACCAGCTCGGCCATCTTGTCGATGCGCGCGGAGAGCTGCTCGACCTCGTCGGCGGTCACAAGCCCCAGATGCCGGCTTTTGAGCGAGAACGCCTCGTCGGCGGGGATATTCCCCAAAACCGCGACGCCCGTGTGCTTCTCGATCGCAGGCGCCGCGTAGGCGCAGGCAGCGGCGCTCGTCTTGTTCAGCACGACGCCGCGCACGTTCGCACAAGGCAGGAACTCGGCGATGCCGCGGATTACGGCGGCGAGCGATAAAGACGCCCCGCGCCCGTTCACCACTAAAACGACCGGCGTTTCCGTGTCGCGCGCAACCTGGTAGCTGCTCGCGTCGGCCACGCCGGGCGCCATGCCGTCGTAGAAGCCCATGACCCCCTCGAGCACCGCGACATCCGCGCCCGCGGCGCCGCGTGCGAGCAGGGCGCGCAGCGTCGGGGCGTCGGTGAAGAAGCCGTCTAAGTTGCCCGAGCGCGCACCCACGACGCGGCGATGAAAGAGCGGGTCAATGTAGTCGGGACCGCATTTGAAGGCCGCGCATGCAAGGCCGCGACGCGCGAGCGCGCGCAGGAGCGCGCACGTGACGACCGTCTTGCCGCTCCCGCTCGAGGGCGCAGCGACCATGAAGCGCGGGATGGACGTGCTCACCGGGCACCGCCTTCCCCACCTGCGGCGTTGCAGTTAGCAAGCGAGACCACCTCAACGGATGGTATCCCCTCGGTAGAGGGGTCCTCCCCGACAGGCGACTCAACAAGCGCCCCGACATCGGCAAGCTCCTCGGCATCCGCGCCCGCACCACGCGCGCTGACGAGGAACACGGGGTTTTGCGCCTTCATAAGATGGTGCGAGCCTACAGCCTCGGCACGGGCGGCCGACACCTGGCACGCCTCGAACCCCTTAAAGCGCGAACCCGAGAGGAGCGCGCACGCCTCGGTGAGCGTCTCAACGGTGACGCATGGCACGCACAGGCGAACCTGCAAGTTCTTCTCGAGCGCCGCCTCCACGATGGAGGGAAGCTCGCCCGCGCTCCCGCCGACGAACACGGCGTCGGGGACGGGCAGTTTCGCGAGCGTTTCGGGGGCGACACCGGGGACCGCATGAACGTTGCCGCACCCGAATGCATCCGCGTTCTCTCGGATGAGCCGCACGCCGGCCGCGTTGCGCTCGACCGCCCATACCGACCCCGCTCGCGCGACGAGCGCCGCCTCGATCGACACGCTCCCCGTGCCGGCGCCGACATCCCACACGGTGTCGGTCGCGGTAAGGCGCAGCTTCGCGAGCGCGACGGCGCGCACCTCCTGCTTGGTCATGGGAACGTCGCCGCGGATGAAGAGCTCGTCGGGAATGCCGGAGGAAGCGTACGGCCAGCGGGAGCTCGCGGCGCGGGATGCGCCCGCAGAGTCCGCCGCGAAAGAAGCCGCCGCGGGCGCAGACGCGCCGGCCGGCGACTCGGAGGCTGCGCTAGAGTTCGCAGGCGACCCGGCGCAGCCTGCGAACTCGATAAGCATCACGTTCAAGTCGTCGAACGTCTGACCTGCGATTTCACTTGCGGTCGCGCAGGTGATGCGCTCGTCGGGGTACGACAGGCGCTCGGCCACCGTCACGCGCGCGTCCTCAAAGCCCGCCTGCACAAGCTCGCCCGAAAGCCGCGAGGGGTCTTCCCCGCCCGACGTGGCGAGGAAGAGCTCACCTGCGCGCTCGGCCTCGGCCACGATGTCGCACGCCACGCCGTGAGCACTCACGAAGCGCCAATCCTGCCATGGACGCGCGAGGCGCGCGGCGAGATACGACGCAGAGCTTATGCCGGGAATGACGCGCACGTCCACCTGCGCGTCGCCGGAGAGCGCCTCCACCAGGCGGCGCGCGCCGCTGAACAGCCCCACATCGCCCGTCATCACGACCACGGCGCGCTGCCACGACGCCGCATCGGTGAGCGCGGCGACGATGTCCGCCGTCTTCACGAGCTCGCATCTCACCACGTCGGGCGGCACGTCGATGCCGACAAGCGCGCGATGAGCGCCGATGACCACGTCGGCGATGTCGATCGCGTCGAGCGCCGCGCGAGAGAGCAAGTCGGGGTTTCCGGGCCCCGCCCCGATGATCGTTACCTTTCGCATGGAATCTCCCGATACCCGCGCGGCGTGACCATACGGCCGCCTACGCGCTTCGTGTCCGCGTTGCCGACGAACACGGTAGTGAACATGTCGGCGTCGAACTCCCCCAGCTCGGAGAGCCTGCACATGCCCGATTGCTGCCCCTCGCGCCCGATGTTGCGTACCCAACCGCAGAGCGTGTCGGGGGCCTTCCATTCGAGCATAATCTTCGCCGCGCGCGAGAGCCTGTCGGCGCGCTTTCTGCTGCGCGGGTTGTACAAACAGATGCAGAAGTCGGCGCTCGCCACGGCGGCGAGCCTGTGCTCGATGACCTCCCACGGCGTGAGCAGGTCGGAAAGCGACACGACCGCGAAATCGTGGGCAAGCGGGGCGCCGAGCACCGCCGACCCGCTCTGAGCCGCGGTGGCCCCGGCGATAACTTCCACGTCTACATCGGGGTAGTCCTCCGCAAGCTCCAGCACGGGGCTCGCCATGCCATACACGCCCGCGTCACCGCTGCACACGAGCGCCACCGCTTCTCCACTCTGCGCGCGCGAAAGCGCCACGCGGCACCGTTCGACCTCGTGCATCATCGGCGTCGCGAGATGCGCCGCGTCGGGCACGGCGGCGAGCGCGAGCTCCACGTATTTCGTGTACCCCACAACGATGTCGACCGCCTCGAGCGCGCGCCGAGCCGCAATCGTCATGCCGTCGGGGCCGCCCGGGCCGATCCCCACTACGAAGAGCTTTCCCATCACCGCTCCTTAAACGAAAGTTCGATAGTTACCTTGGAAAACGCGACGGTCACGCCGCCGTGAGCGAGCTTCGGGAAGATAAGTATGCCCCCGTCCGCGAGCGCCGCACGCTCGCACACGTTGTCGACTCCCACCGTCGCGCGCACGAAATCAGATGGCGAAACGCTGCCTTCGACCTGCGACAACTCCTCTGCGGAATACGTCGCGAGCGGGATATTGCGCGCGCGGCAGAAGGCGAGCAGACCCTCCTCGCGCGCCTTCACGTCGATCGTCGCCGCCTCGCACACGGCCGAAGGCGAGATACCCGCCTGCCCGCACGCGAGAAGAAACGCCTCCCCGATCGCTTCGGCGCACGCACCGCGGCGGCACCCTATGCCCACAACGATGCAGGGCACGACAAGGCGAAGCGGCTCGGGCGCAGGCGCCTGAGCCCGCACGCCCGCCGGCTTCCCCGTCTCACCGGCGGGTACGACCTCGCCCGTTGTCTCCGCCGCGCGAACGGACGCACCTGCATTCGCGCCAGCGAACGGCGACACGACGATATCGGCCCGAGCGCGGTCGGACGCAATGTCAACCCCCTCAGGCGGCTGTCCCGAAATCGGCATGTCGGAATAGAGCGCCACGCGCCCGCCCGAAAGCAGCCGTGCCGACACTCGCTTGATAGCCTCGGGATTCGAAACAGCGAGCCCCGCACAGCACGCCCACGTATCCACCGCCCACACGCCGCGGACGTCGGTCGCCGTGGTGATGACGGGGATGGCCCCTGCCGCGCGTGCCACAGTTTGCGCAAGCTCGTTCGCACCGCCCAAATGCCCCGACAAAAGTGGGACGGCAAAGCGCCCCGCCTCGTCGATCACCACAACCGCGGAATCGGTTGCCTTCGAGGCGACATGCGGCGCGATCGCCCGCACGGCGATGCCCGCCGCGCCCACGAACAGAAGCGCGTCCGACGCTTCCCACGCGAGCGCCGTCCATGCGCGCAGGTCGGCCTTCCCCTCGCCGAACCCGCGCGAAACGGAAACGTCCCAGCCAGGGTCATCTTCACCTGTCTGCGCGCAATCGGAAAGCGCGCGTGCGGTGCGCTCCGCCAACGCATATCCCCTCTCAGTGAACGCTATGCAGGAAACCCTCATCTAGCGCACCACCATCGTCGAGAAGTAGCTGCCCCGATCGGGCACATCGTCGAGCGAGCGGTACACGCGCTCGCCCGGAAGCCCACAGTCCTCTACGAGCTCGGAACCGTCGAAGGCGCCCTCCTCGCGAAGGATGCGCTTCGTGTCCGCAAGCGAGCGGCGCGCCTTCATGACCACCTTCGTCCCCGGCCAGCCGATTGCGCGGCGCACGTCGTCGTAGCCGCCGGACACGATGTGCAGAGGCGACGACATCTCGGGCGTGAGGTCGCGCTCGAGCGCTGCGGCGACCGCGCAGAAGCTCGGCACGCCGGGAATGGCGCGCGCCTCGAACCCGCGGGCGCGCACGTCGGGCGCTATGCGCTGGAAGGTGGCGTAGATGCTTGGGTCCCCCAGGTTCAGCAGCGCGACGTCGCGGGCCGCATCCAGGTGCGCGACAAGCTCGCGAACAAGCGAGGCATGCTCGGCCGCGCGGCGCTCGGCGTCGCGCGTCATCGAGAATCGCACGGGGATCACCGTCTTGCCTGTAAGGTCGACGGCGCCGCGCACGATGTCGAGCGCGACCATGACCCCGTCCGCCGTCTGCGGTGCGGCGATGACCGGACACGATTCGATTGTGCGGACGGCCTTGATCGTGAGCAGCTCGGGGTCGCCAGGCCCCGTGCCCACCCCGTACAGCACGCCTTTACTCATACGTCGCCCCCAATTCCCCGATAACTGCATCGGCGCCCGACGTGCGGAAAAGCTCACAGCGCTCGGCGTCGAACACGACCGCGGCGATGTCGCATGCGCCCGCCGCGCGGCGGCGCAACCTGTCCTCGATTGCCGCAGCGAGCGAGGCGCGCGCAGCGTCCCCCACGCCGGCGGCCTCGATTACCTCGAGCGCCGCCGTGGTCGTGACCGACGACATGATCTCGCGCACGGTCTTCGCGCCCGCGCCGGCCAAGGCCGCGTGGGCGGCCAGAATCTCCGCGCGGCAGTCGGCGGTACGCGAATGGGTGTCCATGATGCCGCCCGCGACCTTCACCAGCTTGCCGATGTGTCCCACAAGAAGGACATTGGTAAATCCCTCGCGAACGCAGCAATCAATCGCATCGCCCACAAAGTTGGAGATGAAGACCACCGGCGCACCGTTTAGGTGGAAATGCCCCGAGATGAACTGCGCGCCGTAGTTGCCGGGCGTGAGCACGACTCCGCGCCGCCCCATAGCCGCATGCTGCCGGATCTCGAGCTCGATGCTGTCGCGCAAGGCAGCGAGGCTGCGCGGCTCGACGATGCCCGTCGTGCCCAGGATGGAGATGCCGTCCTCTATCCCCAGGTGCGGGTTGAAGGTCTTTTCGGCAAGGGCAACACCCTCGGGTACCGAAATCGTCACAGCAATATTTCCAGAAAAGCCGTGCGCGGCGCACACCTCGCGCACCGCCGAAGTGATCATCGCGCGCGGTGTCGCGTTGATGGCGGCCGCCCCCACCGGCTGTTCGAGCCCGGGCAATGTCACGCGCCCCACGCCCACGCCGCCATCGACGGAAACTTCCGATTCGCGCGCGGGCACGCCCTTGCTGCCCGCAGCGCCCGTGCCCGACCCCGCATGTTCCACGCGCGCGTACACGAGTACGCCGTCGGTCACATCGGCATCGTCGCCTGCGTCCTTTCGCACGGCGCACTGGGCGCACCCCTCGCCGATACATGCGTCTACCACGTTCGCCTCGACGGGCAGCCCGCCGGGGGTGACGATCGACACGCGGCCGACGGGCTTTCGTGACAAGAGCATCTCACAGGCCGCCTTCGCCGCGAGCGCGGCGCAGCTCCCCGTGGTGTAGCCGCAGCGCAGGCGGGTCGTCCCGGTATATATGTAGTGCTCGAAGGCCACGCTAGCTGCTCGCCTTTCGATACCCTGTGGCAAACGAAGGGTCGTAAAGCTTGCTGCGCTCGTACGACTCCGCTTGCGCGCCGATGTGCGCAAGCCCGCCGCGAGCTCCGAGCACGCGGCCCACCACCACGAGCGCCGTGCGGTCGATGCCCTCTCGCGCGCCCGCATCGGCGAGTGTGCCCACTGTGCATCGCACCACGCGCTCCTCAGGCCAGGTTGCCTTATACACGAGCGCCGCCGGCTCGTCGGAGCTGCGGCCCGCGGCCAAAAGCTCGGCGGAAAGCTCGGCGAGCATACCCGAGCTCAGGAAGATGACCATAGTCGAGCCGCTTTCCGCCATGGTGCGCATGCCCTCGCCCGCGGGCATGGGGGTGCGCCCGGAAAGCCGCGTGATCACGACCGACTGGCTGATTCCCGGCAGCGTGTATTCCTGGCGAAGCGCCGCCGCGGCACCGCAAAAGCTCGACACACCGGGCACCACCTCGTAGTCCACGCCGCGCGCGTCGAGTGCGTCCATCTGCTCCTGAATGGCGCCGTACAGGCACGGGTCGCCCGTGTGCAGGCGCACCACTTCCTCGCCCCGCGCATCCGCCGCGCACATCACGTCGAGCACTTCCTCCAAGGTCATGTGCGCGCTGTCGTAGACGACGCAGGATTCCTTGCACTCGGCGAGCAGCTCAGGGTTCACAAGGCTCCCCGCCCAAACGACCACGTCGGCCGCGCGCAGAAGACGCGCCCCGCGCAGCGTGATAAGGTCGGCGGCGCCCGAGCCTGCGCCAACGATATGAATCATCCGAGCCTTCCCTTCCCGTTTCTCATCGCAACCGTTTACGCCGCCCTTCGCGCAGCGGGCAAAACACGGCGCCCGCAGCGGCAATCGGCGCAAATACGCAGGCAGGAGGCGCAATGCCGCCCGCCCTGGCTTTGACACGTTCACAAGTGCCCACTATCATAGTAAAAGATTCGGCAACGAGCATATGACAATCGGATAAAAGGAAATGACCGGCGCGGCGCCCGCACAGCCCGCGCTGGCTTGCGGAGGGAACCAGGTGGGAATCCTGGGCAAGGGACATTACTGTATAGGACGCGCGGGCGAACCGCCTCGCGCCCCAAGCCAGACTGCTTCGCCTTTTCCTCACGGCATCGCCGTGGCGTTAGCTCCTTGTGAACCCCGAGGGGTGCGCTTTTCTTTCGCTTGTGCCGACAAGCAACTGTCGCCGGGGGACCGGCAAACCGAGGAAAGGAAAAACCATGTCCGACCAGATGTCACGCCGCAGCTTCATGGGCGCCGCAGCAACCGGAGCCGTCGCGCTCGCCGGAATCACGCTCGCGGGCTGCTCCAGCACCTCCGCAAGTTCCGAGAAATCGAGCGAAAAGGAGAAGGCCGTGAAGCCGGTCATCCTCGTCACGAGCTTCGGCACGAGCTACAACGACTCGCGCCACATCACCATCGGCGCCATCGAAGACGCTATCCGCGAGAAGTACTGGCAGGACTACGACATCCGCCGCGCCTTCACCGCGCAGATCATCATCGACAAGCTGAAGAAGCGCGACGGCATCACGATCGACAACATGACCGAGGCGCTCGACCGCTGCGTGAAAGACGGCGTGAAGGAAATCGTCGTGCAGCCGACGCATCTCATGGGTGGCCTGGAATACACCGACGTGAAAGACGAGCTCGACAAGTACGCCGACAAGTTCGACAAGATCTCGCTCGGCGACCCGTTGCTCACCTCCGACGACGACTACAAGAAGGTGGCCGCAGCCATTAAGGAGAACATGGCGTCCTTCGACGACGGCAAGACGGCGCTGTGCCTCATGGGCCACGGCACCGAAGCCGATTCCAACGCCGACTATGCCAAGATGCAGGAAGTGTTCAAGAACGAGGGCTTGACACAGTTCTTCGTCGGCACCGTCGAGGCTGAACCGACCTGCGAGGATGTTATCGCCGCCGCGAGCGCCGCAGGGTACAAGAAGGCCGTGCTCGCGCCGTTCATGGTGGTCGCGGGCGACCACGCGAACAACGACATGGCAGACGAGACCGACCCCGACAGCTGGGCTGCGAAGTTCGTGGCCGCCGGCTTCGAAGTGACGTGCCTGCTCCAGGGTCTGGGACAGAACGTCGCGGTCGACGACATCTACGTCTCACACGTGGACGACGCCATCGCCAAGCTCTAAACTCGCCGCGCACGGGGGCGCCGGTCGCGTCCCCGTGCAACGGGCATGCGCCTTCCCCGACCGACGGCGCATGCCCGTTGCATTCGCATCCCGCCCGACCACCGCACGGCGCGGGCGGTCGAAGCGATTGAAAGGAACCCCTCCATGTTGAAGAAAACCCTCGTCTTCGCCCTGTCGGCGGCGCTTCTCGCGTTCTCGCTCGCCGGCTGCGCCGGAAATTCAAGCGACAGCGCAAAGGCAAGCGATGCCGATTCCCAGGAAAGGACCGAACAGGCGGCAGATGCGCCCGAGGGCACAAGCGCTGCCCCCATCACCGCCGACAAGGTGGCCGACGGCACCTATCCGATCACCGTAGATTCCAGCTCAAACATGTTCAGGATTGTGGACGCACAGCTCATCGTGGAAAACGGCTCCATGCACTGCGTGATGACGCTTTCCGGCACGGGCTACGGCAAACTCTTCATGGGCACGGGCGACGAGGCTGCCGCCGCGAGCGAGGCCGACTTCATCCCCTATGTGGAAAACGCGGAAGGCAAGTACACCTACGACGTGCCCGTTGAAGCGCTCGACGAGGACACCGCCTGCGCCGCGTGGAGCATTAAAAGGGAGCGGTGGTACGACCGCACGCTCGTGTTCGAATCCGCCGGCGTCGATCTGCGCGCCGACGCACTGAAGTAACGCCATGCGGTCGATTCTTCCCAAGGGGGAAAACAGGAAGCGCCACAGCATCGCGGCGCGCGCGATCGCCTGCGCTCTCGTCGCCCTGCTCGCGCTTCCCTTCGCGGGGTGCAGTGCGAGCCCGAACGCGACCGGTGGCACGGCGGGCTCTCAGGAATACACTGTGAGCGTCTCGCTTTCCGGCGGGTCAGGGCGCGCAAGCATCGCCTCACCCACCACAATTGTGAAGGATGGCGACACCTACACCGCGACCATCACCTGGTCGAGTTCGAACTACGACAAGATGACCGTCGACGGCGTGGACTACGCGCCCGTAAACGACGGCGGCAACTCCACGTTCGAGATACCCGTCACGCTCGACGAGGACATCGCCGTGTCGGCCGAGACCGTCGCCATGTCGACGCCGCACACCATCGACTACACGATCCACTTCGACTCATCCACCATGAAGGAGAAATCGGGCGACGATGCAAGCGGCGGCTCCCCTGCAGGAACGGCTTCAAGCGCCGCGGCCGACTTCCACAACGCCGATTTGGGCTGCGGCTGGGAGCCGACGGGGGCGCTTCAGCTTGAATACGCCAAGCTCTTCACTGTCGACGAGTACGAAGGCGGCCTGCGGCTTATCTGCATTTCGAACGGGGAGCGCTTCCTCGTGGTGCCGCAAGATGCGAAGGTACCTGATGGGTTGAGCTCCGACATCGCGGTCATAAGGCGCCCCGCCGACAAGGTGTACCTCGTGTCGTCGGCGACGATGTGCCTGGTCGACGCGCTCGATGCGAACGACAATATCTTAATGTCGGGCACGAAGGCCGACGATTGCTCGGTCGCGGGCTTCAAAAGCGCGCTCGAAAGTGGGGCGATCGCCTACGGCGGCAAGTACAGCGCGCCCGACTACGAGCGAATATCGGCCTCGGGCTGCACGCTCGCCATCGAGAACACCATGATCAACCACACACCCGATGTGAAGGAAAAGCTGCAGAAGCTCGGGCTCGTCGTGCTCACCGAGCAGTCGTCAAGCGAGCCCGAAGCACTCGGGCGCGTCGAGTGGATTAAGCTTTTCGGCGTCCTGTTCGACAAGGAAGACGAGGCCACGCACCTGTTCAACGAGCAGAAGGCCCGCGTCGAGCAAACGTCGGGGCTCGCGTCGTCAGGTAAAACCGTGGCGTATTTCTACATTAACTCGAACGGGGCCGCCGTCACGCGGCGGGCGGGCGACTACGTGGCGCAGATGATCGAGCTTGCAGGCGGCAGCTACGCGCTCGATGACGCGCAGACGGCGTCGACGTCAGGTTCGTCAGTAACGCTCGAAATGGAGCGCTTCTACGCGACGGCGAAGGATACCGACATCATCGTCTACAACGGCACCATCGACGAATCGGTTGCCACCTTGAACGACTTCGTAAGCAAAAACGCGCTATTGTCGCAGTTCAAAGCCGTGAAGAACGGCAACGTCTGGGTCACAAGCGCCGACATGTACCAGCAGATGACTTCTACCGCCGACATTATCGACGAGCTGCACGGGGCGTTCACCGGCGATGACGCGAGCGACTTCCATTATCTGAGGAAGCTCGGCTAGCACCATGAGAAGCCGACTTTCCATGACATATGACGAATCGGGGCGCGCCGCGCGGTGTCGCGTCGTGACGGCGCTGCTCGCTGTTGCCCTCATCGTGCTCGTCGGGGCCAACCTGTGCATCGGGAGCGTGCTCGTGCCCGCAGACCACATCCCCGGCATCCTTTCGGGCGGCGCGGCCAATTCCATGGAAAGCCAGGTCATCTGGGAGATTCGCCTGCCGCGCGTGCTTTCAGCCGTGCTTCTCGGCGGGGCACTTTCGCTCTCCGGGTTCCTACTGCAGACGTTTTTCAACAACCCCATCGCCGACCCGTTCATCTTGGGCGTCTCCTCGGGCGCAAAGTTCATCGTCGCGCTTACGATGATCGTACTTCTAGGCGCGAACCAGGCCATGTCCTCGCCGGCCATGGTGGCCGCAGCGTTTCTGGGCTCGCTTATCACCATCGGCTTCGTGCTCCTCATCGCACGGCGCATAAGTTCCATGGCCATGCTCATCGTGGCGGGGGTCATGGTGGGATACATCTGCTCGGCGGCGACGAACTTCCTCATCGCCTTCGCCGACGACCAGTCCATCGTGAACCTGCACAACTGGTCTTTGGGTAGCTTCTCGGGTTCGAGCTGGGACGACGTCGCGGTCATCGCGGTCGTGGTGATCACCGTGAGCGCATGCGTATTCGCGATATCGAAGCCCCTTTCCGCCTTCCAGCTGGGAGAGGCCTACGCGAAAAGCGTCGGCGTGAACGTCGCACGCTTCCGCGTGGTGCTCGTCCTTCTAGCGAGCATGCTCTCCGCCTGCGTGACCGCGTTCGCTGGTCCGGTGTCGTTCGTAGGCATCGCGGTTCCGCATCTCGTGAAGTCGGCGCTAAAGACGTCGAAGCCCATCCGCGTGATTCCTGCGTGCTTCTTGGGAGGCGCCATCTTTTGCGCGGGCTGCGATTTGATCGCGCGCACACTGTTCTCTCCCGTCGAGCTTTCCATCAGCGCCGTCACCGCCATCTTCGGCGCGCCGGTGGTTATCGCGCTCATGTTGAAGAAACGGGTGAGGTAGATGGGGGAATTCGTGCCGCGGCCCAAAACGCCCGGAGGGGACATTCCATGCATAGACAGTCCTGAGCTCGCACGAAAGCGCCAGAAGGCACTTTCGGCTCATGCGGAACCGCGCGCGGAACGCCTCCTCCGAGCGGAATCGAACCTCGAAACCCAGGTCGAAACCCAGGTCGAAACGCAGGCTGACGGAGCGCCGCTTTTCCGCATAAGCGACCTGTCGGCGGGCTACGACAAGAAGGTTGTAGTCAAAGGCGTCGATCTGGAGGTTCGCGCGGGCGACGTCGTGGCGCTCATCGGGCCGAACGGCTCGGGCAAGTCGACCATCTTGAAAACCATCACACGCCATCTGGCACCGCTTGCCGGTGCGGTCGAGCTCGACGGACGGGAGATTTCCCGATGGAAGACGGCGGAGTTCGCAAGGAACCTTACCGTTATGCTGACGGATCGCCCCCGGACCGAGCTCCTCACCTGCCGCGATATCGTAGAGGCGGGAAGGCATCCCTACACCGGGCGAATGGGCACACTCTCGCCCGACGACCATAGTCGGGTCGATGAGGCCATGAAAACCGCACATGTGGAAGAGCTCGCCGAGCGCGACTTCATGCAGATAAGCGACGGGCAACGCCAGCGAGTCATGCTCGCACGCGCCATCGCGCAGGATCCGCGTGTGCTCGTTCTCGACGAGCCCACGTCGCATCTCGATATCCGCTACCAGATCGACCTGCTGCGAATACTTCGCCACCTTGCGAAATCGCGGAATGTGGCTGTCATCATGTCCATCCACGAACTCGAGCTCGCGCAGAAAAGCGCCGACAAGGTGATTTGCGTGAAGGACGGCCGGGTCTTCCGCGCCGGCGCACCCGAGGACATATTCACGCGCGAGACGATTGGCGAGCTCTACGGTCTTCAACATGGCACCTTCAACGAGCGCTTCGGCAGCGTGGAAATTGGGCGCCCGCACGGCGATGCGCACACGTTCGTCATCGCCGGCGCAGGTACGGGGTCGGCTGTGTTTCGCCAGCTCATTCGGCAGGGCAAGGCGTTCTACACGGGCGTTCTGCACGAAGGGGACATCGACTGCGAGCTCGCGCGCGACCTGGCGGCGGAATGCGTGACCGAGCGCGCCTTCGAGCCGATCGGGGATAGAACCATAGCCCGCGCCAAAGAGCTCCTCGTCCACTGCGCGCGCCTTATCGTGTGTCCCGCCGCCTTCGGCACCATAAACGCCCGCAACGCAGAGCTCGTCGAGTTCGCACGCTCGCACGGTATCGAGGTCATGCGAGCGTGCGAAGGCGCATCGGAGGATTCCCAATTGGGGTGGAAAGGATAAACTGGACTTTCTTTTAAGGATCCTCAGGCTACAGCTCCTACGCCGGCGAGGTCTACAAGGCGCCGGAGAACCTCGTAAACAGGAATTTCCACGCCGACGAGCCCAACCTGCTGTGGCTCACCGACATCACCGAGTTCAGGCTCCCGGGCGGCGAGAAGGTCTACCTGAGCCCGGTCATCGACTGCTTCGGCGGGATGCTCGTCGCCTGGTCGATCGGGCTGCACCCCGACAAGCGCCTCGCGAACTCAAGCCTGCGCCTAATCCAAGCGAGATTCCAGACTCGACAGGCCATTGAGAGTCAGGTCGTTGGCGACCTCCGAGACGCGCTCGATAGGAACCGAGCCGTCAGACAGCGCCCATGTGCGATAGATTCCGATAATACCCGACAGCAAAAACGCCAGATAGTAGTCGAACATCTCGTCCTTGAGACCTTGGGGCAGCAGATCGCGCTCGGCAATCTCGTGCTCGAGCGGCGCACGAAGACGAGCCATAAAATCATCGAGCGGAATGTTCTCGATCAGCTGACGATTGAGCACCAGGTTGTTGCACAGCGCCTCGTTAACGGTTTTAAAGAAGGTCGCCGCCGCGCCCAGGGCGCGCTCGTTGGTGTCACCGTCCATGGAAGCAAGCGTTTTCTCGACCGAGTCGACAATCATCTCCACCACATCGACGGCAATGGCATCGAGCAAGCCATCAACCGTACCAAAGTGCACGTAGAAGGTCTTGCGGTCGACATTGGCCTCGCGCGCGATGGCACTCACCGTAATGTCTGCCAGCGGCTTTTCCATGAGCAGGCGCTCGAAAGCGGAAAGGATGGCATTGCGGCTGCGAACGATGCGGCGATCAATACGCGGTTTACTGGTGGCCATGGGTGTGTCCCTTCGATATACGGGCATTCATCAACAGATGAGAGATAATCTACGTAAGAGGATTATCCCCCATACAGCACAAATATGCCCCGCATCATGAAGAACGCACGACTGCCCTACTGCGACTTAGGGTGCTTCTTCTTATTGAGTGCCGACGGAGATACGCGAATACCGTCGCCCGTCTGGCGCACATAGGCTTTATGAGCCGGCTTAGCGGTCCCAGAAGCCTTCTGAGCGTGCTTCTTGGGATCAACGGTAACCGCATTCGTAGGGTGCGGCTTAGTGGGCGCAGAGGGCGTCTGAGACGTGCGGCCGAGTTTGCGCATCACGCGATCCCAGCGCGCATGGATGCTCTCGTTGTGGGCGCTCTTAAGTCCCAGCAGGGGCGCAGCCAAAATGGTCGGCGCAATAAACGTAATGAGGCGCCACAGCAGATAGCCGGCGGTCGAAGCCGACCCAAAGAAATGACCCAAGAACAATGCAAAGCCGCCCTCAGCGCCACCAGTTCCACCGGGCAAGGGAACCGCAGAGCTCAGCAGCTGGACAAAGGCACTCGCGGCCATGACCGAGAAAAAGTCGACCTCGTGATGGCCAAAGGCAAGCATCAGGAAATACGGAACCAGATAGAAAAACGCGAGCTGCAGCATGGTGATAAACACGGTGAGCAGCATGGAAGAAAAATGTCCGGCCGAAAGCTTGAACTTCTCGGAGAAGGAGTAGATCTCGCCGTCGACAAACGTGCGCCATCCCTCGATCTTAGTGGCCGAGACACCTATGCGCTCGAGCCAATTGATGATGCAATGGGCGACGCGCGTGACGGTCTTAGGCATGAGCGCGACGGCGAAGATACCAAGCAAGATGCAGCAGTGGCCGCCAAAGCTAAAGACGCACAGCAGCGTCATGTCGCCATAGCGCTCGGCGAAAAACGGCATGCGGGCAAGCAGCAGAATGGCGCCCCAGGCAACAAGGCCAAACTGATACACGATAAAGCGCGTGAACTGCGTGGCTCCGGCCTCGCCGACATTTTGGCCCGCTTTGGTCAGACGGTAGATCTGGGCGGGAGTCGAGCCCATCATCATGGGCGTGAGATTGCCAAAAAAGATGCCGCTCGCCTCGACCGAGATCAGGTCGCGAATGCCGACGGGTGAATTGGGGTCGAGCCAGACGGCGATCGCATAGGCCACAATGCCAAAGAACAGATACATGAACATGCATAGACACGCGGCAACGAGCCAGGGCGCCTGGACGCTCGACATAGCGGCCCAAAACTGCCCCATCTGCCCGGTTACCACCAGATAGACGATATAACCCACCAGCACGACGCCGATAAAGATGGCGCCGCGGCGTGCACTCTTATTGTCATCGCCGCCCGAGGCCTCAACCTCGACCTGGGGCTTGGACGTATGCTGAGAGGACTCCGTCATGAGACTCCTTCTAACAGTCAAAATATCTTGGTAATTGTACCCGTAAGGGCCATAAGCAGAACGCAAAGCTCTTGTTCAAACGGGAATTGCAGACGGTTGTTTGATAATAAAAAACCCGGCCTTCCATGGGAAGTCCGGGTATCAGATGCGTGGTAGCCCGTACCAGATTCGAACTGGTGATCTCCGCCTTGAGAGGGCGGCGTCCTAAACCGCTAGACGAACGGGCCATAAGCCTCAGCAGAAAAGAAGTGGTAGCCCGTACCAGATTCGAACTGGTGATCTCCGCCTTGAGAGGGCGGCGTCCTAAACCGCTAGACGAACGGGCCACATGACATCTGCACTGCCGTGCTGCCAGGAAGTATATTACGGGACAAAAAACGTCAGCGCAAGAAGAAATTCCAAATTGCCGAAAAATTGTCGGCAGGTTATGGAACACGCAGGTAAACAGGATAGCTAATTCAAGTTGAGATGGACCAAAAGAGCTTCGCGCTCGTTGGAAATGTTGTCTTCGATCACGGCGTCGAGGGCGGAGTTGAGTAGCTGGCCTAGCTCGGGCCCGGGCTTGACTCCGGCACGGATCAGGTCGCCGCCGTTAATGGCGAGCATCTTGAGCGTATAGGGCTCCCCCGCCTTCAGCAGCTCGTGCGCCATCGCGCGCATCTCCTCAATCGTCTCGACGTAATAGAAGCACGACGGGGCCTTACCAAGTGTGTCAGCACGCTTAAGATCCATGAGCTCGTCCATCAGACGCGGCGTGTCGACGCCCTCGCCCGAAAGCGCGCGCATCATATTGAGCAGGCAGGAGCGCTCGGGGCGCAGCGGCTTGTCATGGTATTTGATGAGCAGGCACACATCGCGCACCAAATCGTGCGAGAGCGCCAGGCGATCCATAATGACGCGCGCCTTCTTGGCGCCGAGCTCGGGATGACCGTAGAAGTGGCCGCTGCCGGCGTGATCGACCGTAAAGCAATCGGGCTTGGAGACGTCATGCAAAAACGCTGCCCACATTAAGCTCGGCGAAGGCGCCACGCCATCGCACAGCGCCAGCTCCCCTGCCACCGTCAGCACGCGGGCGATATGTTTGTAGACGTTAAACGCATGATAGACACTGCGCTGGTCAAACCCACGAGCCGGCGCAAGCTCGGGCACGGCGGCGCAGATGAGCTCGGGGTAGCGCAGCATCGCGTCTCCCCCGTGGCCGGTCGATAGAATGCCCTCGAGCTCAATACCCACGCGCTCGCGCGCCACGGCATCGAGCAGCGGCGCGCACTCGGCAAGGGCACACTTGGTCTCGGGCTCAATCACAAAGTCCAGGCGGCAGGCAAAACGCACCGCACGCAACATGCGCAGGGCATCCTCGTTAAAGCGGCGCTTGGGATCTCCGACGGCACGAATCAGCTTGCGGTCTAGGTCGCCCTGGCCATCGTAGCGGTCGACAAGGCCGCGCTCGGGATGCCACGCCATGGCATTGACGGTAAAGTCGCGGCGCGCCAGATCGTCCTCAAGCGAAGCGGCGCGCTCCACACTCTGAGGATGACGACCGTCGGTATAGAAGCCGTCCAGGCGATAGGTGGTGACCTCAATGCGCTCGCCATCGCAAATAGCCGTAATGCCGCCAAATTTAATGCCCGACTCAACTACCGCAATGCCGGCGGCCTCGAGTGCCGCCTTGGACTCCAGCCACAGGCCGCTACAGCACATGTCGACATCGTGGCTGGGACGTCCCATCAGGGCGTCACGTACCCAACCGCCCACGTACCAGGCCTCAAGACCGGCATCCTCGAGGGCTCGCAACACGCACAGAGAGGCGGCTGACGGCTGCGTAGCGTTGAGCGAAACATTGCACATTCCTGTGGCCTCCTGCAATTGCGGGCATATCGATTGACGGTTTCCAAGAAGTCTAGCAAGAAATGAGAGCGGGCGCACACGCGAACCCACATCTCGCGTGATTGAGTGCCAAGTCCTCGGCTACCAAAATGAAAAAGCACCCGCCTCGGTAATCCGAGACGGGTGCTCAACAAAGCAAGAAACCAAGGCCCGTACGTTGCGCTAGCAGACCTGACGGATGGCAATGCCCTTCTGATACTCATCGACCTTGGCAAAGTCGCCCAGGCCCGGGCACTCGACCACGTTGGCGCCGGTGGCCATCGAGAGGCGCAGGGCGTCCTCGACGCGCTCGGGAGCGTCGTGCCACACGGACAGGAAAGCGGCCAGCGAGGAATCGCCGGCGCAGACCGTCGACAGCAGCTTGACGTCGAAGGTGCGCTTGGCAAACCAGATGTGCTCCCCGTTGGAGAAGTATGCACCGGCACCGCCGAGGGTCAGCAACACGTTCTTGGCGCCCTTGGCATGCAGCTCGGCCATCGCGCCCCTGACAGACTCGTCGTCGCCACCGCTCACCTTAATGCCAAAGATGTCGAGCAGCTCGTCGTCGTTGGGCTTAATGAGCAACGGCTCCATGGCAATAAGGTCGGCCAGCTGATGGCTCGAGATATCGAGCACGAACTCGGCGCCCTTTGCCTTAACACGGCGAAGCACCTCGGCCAGGAAACCCTCGGAGGTGTTGGGAGGCAGCGAGCCGCTGATGACCAGGCAGGTCATATCGTCGAGTGAATCGATGAGCTCAAACATCTCCTGCTCGTTGGCCTCGTTGATGGCGGCACCGGCGTTGACCATGTTGTACTCGGTATCGGGACCGGCGTTGAGGAAGACGTTGACGCGCGTAATGCCGTCGGTCCACACGGGCTTGACGGGCACGCCCAGGGCCGCGGCGCCCTTGACGATGAACTCGCCCGAGAAGCCGGCAAAAAAGCCCAGGATTGTGGTGTCGACGCCGTAGTGATCGAGGGTGAACGAGACGTTGAGGCCCTTGCCGTTGGGCGTGTAGACCGCGTTACGCGTGCGGGTGACGGTGTTGGCCGAAAGGCCGTCGCAGGCGATGTTGTAGTCAATGGCAGGATTTGCAGTGAGCGTATAAATCATGAATGTTCCTTTCACAAGGCAACGAGTTAATGAAAGTATATTCCACGCATCGATAAAAGGCTACAACAACTCGGTGAACGGTGTGGAAGCGATGAAGTACCTTGATTCTCATTTTCATTGCAACAGCCTCAGGACTCAGC
>NZ_QRLS01000049.1:0-1362 GCF_003472325.1 Collinsella sp. AM12-1 | reverse complement strand
GGTACCGTCAAGATTCTTTCGCAAATTGATCGAGGCGGCCTCGGCCCCGCCTTGCTCTAGCCCTCCGCCTTCTTGCTCAGCTCGTCCATCTCCTCCAGCTTCGACATGTCCAGGTACCTCCTCTTGCCCCATTCGTGCTCCACGATGTACTTCAGCCTCGCCGTCACCAGCATCAGGGCCGAGTTGCCGTCCGGGAAGGTCCCTACGACTCTCGTCCTCCGCCTGATCTCGCGGTTGATGCGCTCGATACCGTTATTGGTCCGGATTCTGCGCCAGTGCTCCGGCGGGAAGTCCGTGTAGGCGAGAGTCTCGGAGAAGCCGTCGCGCACCGTCCTCGCGGCCGCGCCGAGCCTCATCCCGTCCAGCTCGTCCGCCACCTCCGCCGCCTTCCTCGAGCACGCCTCGCGCGATTCCTGCGCGTGAATCGCCTTCAGCATGCGCGCCACGGCCTTCCTCCTGGTCACGGGCACCCTTCCCAACACGTTTCGGTAGAAGTGGACCGTGCAGCGCTGGTAGCGTGCCCCGGGGAACACCTCCTCGAGCGCACCGAGCATCCCCGCGCACTTGTCGCCGGTGACGAGCCGCACGCCGGAGAGCCCGCGCCCCCTGAGCCACGAGAAGAACTCGCGCCACGAGTCCGCCGACTCGGTGTAGCCCTCCGCGCAGCCGATGACCTCCCGGTCGCCGGTGGAGTTGACGCCGATGGCCACCAGAACGGCCACGTTCTCGTAGGACCCTCCCCAGCTGCGCTTGAGGTAGATGCCGTCGACGAAAACGTAAGGGTAATCGCCCTCGAGCGGCCTCTGGCGCCAGGCCTCGATGGACGCGAACGCCTTCTCGTTGAGGTTGGAGACGGTGCCGGAGGACACGGGCGCTCCCCAGAGGAGTTCGGAGACGTCCTCGATTCTCCTGGTCGAGACGCCCGCGAGGTACATCTCGACGATGGCCTCCTCGACCGAAGTCTCGCGCCTGCGGTAGCGCTCGATAACGGCCGTCTGGAAGGTCGCGCCGCGCAGCTTCGGCACGTTGAGCTCGACCTCTCCTGCCCCGGTGACGAGCTTTCTCGCGTAGTGGCCGCTGCGGTATGCCTCCCGGCCTGCCGTCCTCTCGTAGCGCCCGGCCCCTACGAGCTCGGACGCCTCCTCGTCGAGCAGCGCGTTGAGCGTCTCCTCGACGGTCTTCCTCACCAGATTCTTTATGTCCTTGCGCAGCGACTCCTCGTCGACTGTTACGATGTTCGCAGACACGGCCCGTGCCCCTTTCGTCGTTGATTTGTTGTTTAGCCGCTAGAAATCATATGACGGGGCGCGGGCCGTGTTCCGCTATGCGGTTGTCAATTTGCGAAAGAAATTATGCGTCACC
>NZ_QRLS01000048.1:697-1504 GCF_003472325.1 Collinsella sp. AM12-1 | reverse complement strand
TGAACTGCGTCCCGAATCTTGGCCTTCTTTATTAGAAGCGAACACTAGGACGCTTTCAATAGCCGTTTCCGAAACTCCACCGGGGTGAGGCCGCCGAGCGCCACTTGGCGACGCCTCGTGTTCCAATGCACGACGTAGGCGTCGAGGTCCCTCTTGAAGGACTCGAAGTCGGCCCACTCGACGCCCCTGAAGAACTCGTCCTTGAGATGCCCGAACACCTGCTCCGTCGCCCCGTTGTCTAGGCAGTTGCCCTTTCTCGACATGCTCTGCCTGGCGCCGTGCCTCCTGAGCTCGTCGGTCCACCTAGGGTGCTGGTACTGCCAGCCCATGTCGCTGTGGACGATCGGCGAGGCCCCGGCCGGCATTCTCGCGAACAGGCGCCTGAGCACCTCCTCCTGCTGGGCCATGTCCGGGCTCGTCGACACCGACCAGGAGACGATCTCCTTCGTGCAGAAGTCGTAGACCGGGGCGAAGTACGCCTTGCCCCAGGGCTGCCTGAATTCCGTGACGTCGGTCCCGAGCTTCTCCCACGGGGCGCCCGCGCGAAAGTCACGCGCTATCAGGTTGTCGAACCTCTCGCCGACCGGGCCGCGGTAGGAGTTGTAGCGATGGTAGTCGGTCTCCCGGCGGATGCCGCAGCGGATGCCGAGCTCCCGCATCATCTTGAGGACCGTCTTGTCCGCTATCCTCGCGCCCAGCTCGGCCCTCAGGCACATCGCTATCTGGCGGTGGCCGCACCCGTTCGCCGTCCTCGAGAAGATCTCGCGCACGGCCTCCCGGAGCTCTGGCCGGGTCGCTCTCGGCGGG
>NZ_QRLS01000048.1:0-687 GCF_003472325.1 Collinsella sp. AM12-1 | reverse complement strand
CCGGAGCTCTGGCCGGGTCGCTCTCGGCGGGTGCGCCACGGCATAGTGGTAGCTCGACGGCGCGAGCCGCGCGGCCGCGAGCAGGTCGCATAGGCGGTGGTGCCCTGAAAGGGAGGCTACGACCTGGGCTTTCTCCCAGTTCGAGAGCTCTTCTCCGCTTTCAGGGCTATCGATTTTTTTAGATACGCCACCTGGGCCTCGAGTTTGCGCACGCGCTCCTCGAGCTCCCGCTCGCGCGTCCGCCCCCCGGGGCCCTCCGGCCTGCCGCGGCGTCCCGGCTCGAGCGCCTCCGGCCCGCCCTCGCGGTACAGCCTGCACCAGCGGTCGAGCGATGTGGCGGCGGCGATGCCGAAGCGGGCCATCGCCTCCGACCGCGGCATCCCCTCGTCCACGACGGCCCTCGCGACGGCGAGCTTGGTCTCCATGTCGTAGGTCCTGCGGCTCTCGCCCATCCCGATCAGCCCCTTCCTCCCGGTTGCCCGGTACGCGTAGAGCCATTTTCTCACCGCCGGGGCGGGAACGTCGAGCATCTTGGCCGCGAGTTCGAAGCCGAGGCCGGCCTCGAACAGGTCGGCGGCGCGTGCCCTCATCTCGCGACCGTATCTTGCCTTCTTCCTGCGGGGCATTTCCGATGCCTCCCTTTTCTCGAACCTTAATTTCAAAGTCCAAGAAATGGGATGCAGTTCA
>NZ_QRLS01000047.1:0-1506 GCF_003472325.1 Collinsella sp. AM12-1 | reverse complement strand
GGTAGCGCACAGAGATGTGGTGTAAGAGGCGGGGCATGCCCCGCCTCTGCCCTTTCTTGAAAGGGAGGGGACACCGCCTAGAATTCGTCGTTGGAGTAATGAAGGTGACGAATGGAAGGAAAGGCGATGCCCCAAGAAGAGAGTGTACTGCGCCTCGGCCGCGACGAGGCCCTCGAGGCGGCGAGGCTTTGGCAGGAGTGCGGCGACGCGCGCGAGTTCGCGTGCAGGGTGCTGGGCAGCGTGATGAACGCGCTGATGGACTCCGAGGCCCAGCAGATGTGCGGCGCGAGCCGCAACGAGCGCAGCGACGGCAGGGAGAACAGCCGCAACGGCTACCGCCCCAGGTCGCTCAAGACCGCCGTGGGCGACGTGGAGCTCGAGATACCCAAGCTCAGGCACGGCACCTACTACCCCGAGGGCATGCTCGCGCGATGGTCGCGCGTCGACACCTCGGTGGCCGCCATCGTGCAGGAGATGTACGTATGCGGCGTGTCCACCCGCAAGGTCGAGCGCGTGGCGTCCAAGCTGGGCATATCCTCGCTGTCGAGCTCGGAGGTCTCGAGCCTCTGCTCCGACCTCGACGCCGAGGTGGCGGAGTTCCGCCGCCGCGACCTGTCGGGCACGCCGTGCTGCTACCTGTGGCTCGACGCTACCTACATGAGCTGCAGGGTCGGCTCGTCGGTCGTCTCGCAGGGCGTCGTGACCGCGATCGGGCTGGGCGCCGACGGGCGCAAGCACTTCCTGGGCTGCGACGTGGTCGACACCGAGAGCGAGGACTCCTGGGCGGCATTCCTCGGCGGGCTGCGCGAGCGCGGGCTGGCCGGCGTTCGCCTCGTGGTCTCCGACAGCCACGCCGGGCTCGTGGCCGCCGTCTCGCGCCTGTTCCAGGGCTGCGCCTGGCAGCGCTGCGTGACGCACCTGCAGCGCAACCTCCAGAGCGCCTGCTCGGGCAGGCCCGAGGACTCCAAGGCGGCCGTCAGGGACCTCGTGCACGCCGCGGTCTACCAGGACGACCCCGACCTCGCGCGCTGCGTGTGGGCCGAGGCGGCGCCCTGGGTGGCGTCGGTGTCCGCCAGGGCCGGCGAGGTCTTCGAGCAGGCCGAGGACTCCGCGCTGGCGTTCACGGCCTTCCCCAGGGCGCACTGGGCCAAGCTCCGCACCAACAACGTCCAGGAGCGCGCCAACCGCGAGATCAAGCGCCGCTACAGGGTCGTGCAGTCCTTCCCCTCGAGGGAGTCGATGCTGCGCCTGACGTGCGCGAGCCTCATGGAGACCGAGGGACAGTGGTCCCAGCAGCGCGTGTTCTCCGAGGCCTCGGCCGCCGAGGGCTTCGCCGAGCCCGCGGACAGGCCGGCCCCGACAGAGGGGAGGCGCCGCGCGCTCGGGCGGCGCGCCAGGGAGATAGTGGACGAGATAGTCGAGAGGCGCGGTCTCAAGAAGGAGTAACATCGGGACTTGCAGCGACGGACCTCGGGACGCTCTTACACCACGTCTGCGCGCGCCACC